>NZ_BAAGSP010000015.1:0-76374 GCF_054782375.1 Yaniella soli | reverse complement strand
GGTCGCTACCAATATTTTCGGAAGACCCCGACACCTTCCACCACCTTCACCCCCGGCGTGTCTTAAACCCTCACCCCACCCTTAAACCGGAAGAGCCCGATTTCTCCACAGGCTCAGTCGGAGAATGGGTGTTTCAGGCTGGAATCTGGGATACTTGACGTGTTATGACTACCGTTTCATCCAAAACACCGAAGACTGGCCCCGGCTCTGCCTTTTCGACACCCGAGCGTGGCACCGGAGATCAGGGTCCCCAGCACCCTGCGCCGTCGAAGCGCGCTGCGCACTTGCCGCCACTGCACATCGGCAACATGACCATCGACGTGCCGGTTGTTTTGGCACCCATGGCGGGTATTACGAACACGGCATTTCGACGCCTGTGTCGCGAATATGGCGGGGGTCTTTACGTCTCTGAAATGGTGACCGCCCGCGCCCTGGTGGAACGCCATCCCGAGTCGATGCGCATTATCGACCATGACGATGACGAAGTTCCTCGCTCGGTCCAGCTGTATTCGGTTGATCCGGTGTACACGCGCAAAGCCGTGCGCATGATCGTCGAAGAAGATCGTGCCGATCATATTGATCTAAACTTTGGCTGTCCGGTTCCCAAAGTCACCCGCAACGGCGGTGGCTCAGCGTTGCCATGGAAGATTGACCTTTTTACCGCCATCGTGGCCGGAGCAGTCAAGGAAGCCGAACGGGCAAACATCCCTGTGACCATCAAAATGCGCCGGGGGATCGACGAAGACCACCTGACGTACCTGGAAGCCGCCAGCCGAGCCGTCGACGTCGGTGTGTCTGCAGTTGCCCTACACGGTAGGACCATGCGGCAACACTATTCCGGTCAGGCGAACTGGGATTCGATTGCGCGGCTGAAAGACGCCGTCACTGAAGTACCAGTCCTTGGTAACGGGGATATTTGGTCCGCAGACGACGCCCTAGCGATGATCGAATACACCGGTGCCGACGGGGTGGTCATTGGCCGTGGTTGCCAGGGGCGCCCATGGTTATTCGGTGATGTGGAAAACGCCTTTACCGGGTCGGAAGATCGCTTCCATCCGGACCTGGGGACCGTGACCGATGTGTTGTACCGCCACGCGGAATTGCTCGTCGACACGTTTGGTGGCAACGAAGACAAAGCACTGCGCGACATCAGAAAACACGTGTCTTGGTATTTTAAGGGCTATCCGGTCGGCGGCGACATGCGACGGGCACTGACCGCGGTCGAAACTTTGCCACAGCTGCGCGAACTCTTAGACACCGTGGATCGCGCCGAGCCATACCCCGGCGCCGACGCTGAAGGTCCGCGTGGTCGAGCCGGTGCTCCCAAACGGCCACACTTGCCCGAGGGATGGCTGGAATCTCAGGAGATTACCGAAACACACCGGGCACAGATTCATGAAGCAGAGCTGGACATTTCAGGGGGCTAAACGGTGAGTACAACCGGTCAGGGAGCCAACGAACACAGAGTGAACCTTCCCCAAAATACTCAACAGCCCAGCCTCTTTTGGCCCCAGCACAGGCCACCCTATGCCGGTGAAGCCACCCAAACCCCCGGGTATCACCTGTGGGACATGGCGCGCTGGGTGCCAGAGCCAAAAAAGTCCACATACCGCTCTGACTTTGAACGCGACCGTGCCCGCATTCTGCACTCGGCGGCCCTGCGTCGCCTGGCAGCCAAAACGCAGGTCGTCTCACCCGGAGACGATGATTTCATCCGAAACCGGCTCACCCACTCATTAGAAGTAGCCCAAGTTGGACGCGAATTCGGCCGGTCACTCGGCTGTGACCCAGACGTCGTCGACGCAGCTTGCCTCTCACACGACCTGGGCCACCCGCCATTTGGCCACAATGGGGAAAAAGCACTCAACGAAGCTGCCGCATCCATCGGCGGTTTTGAAGGCAATGCGCAAACGCTGCGCTTATTGTCTCGGCTCGAAGCCAAGAAGCTCACCGATGACGGCGTACCCGCCGGACTGAACCTGACCCGCGCCACCCTGGACGCTGCGACGAAGTATCCGTGGCTCAAAACCGACGCTCCACTGAAATTTGACGGGACACCGACCAGAAAATTTGGTGTCTACGACGACGATGCAGCAGTATTCGACTGGTTCCGCAAGGGCATCGATTCACAGCGGCTCTCCATGGAAGCCCAAGTGATGGATCTGGCAGACGATGTCTCCTACTGTGTGCACGATGTTGAAGACGGCATTGTCTCAGGTATGTTCCAGCTTGGCTGGTTGACTAACCCAGAACAGCGGCATCGTGCTATCGAAACGACCCGAGAATGGTATCTGCCCGAGACCGAACCTGAAGTCGTAGAGGCCGCTTTGGCGCGGTTGGAAGCAACCACCACCTGGGTTACGAGCGCCGACGGGGCACGCAATGCGCATGCCGCGCTGAAGGATATGACATCTCAGCTCATCGGGCGGTTCTCGACTGCAGCGTTTGAGGCGACTCGTGATGCATACGGGAACGATCCATTGACCCGACACGCAGCAAATGTGATCGTTCCTGAAGAGACGGAGTTAGAAATCGCGACGATGAAGGGTATCGCTGCCCACTTTGTCATGTCGTCCTCGCGTCGCCAGCCACTCTATGAGGCACAACGCGAAGTCCTGCTAGAGCTCGTTGATTTTCTGATCGCAACTGAAGACCAGTACCTCGAGCCGATGTACTCCGAAGACTGGCGTGCCGCCAGCAACGATGCGGCACGCAAGCGGGTCGTGATCGACCAGGTAGCTGCTCTTACCGATCATTCGGCGCTGATATGGCACGGCAATCTCGTTCGTGGCTCGGCACAACCGACGCCACTGCCAATCGGCATGCCACACTAGGCAGGGCTATCTGCTAGCAGTTCCGGCAATGCTACGGCAGCCGTTGAGGCCAGATGAACATCCGTATTCCGAGAAAGTTCTGTGGCTACGGGATTGATCTCAAGAACTTTTGCTCCGGCGTCGCGACCGATAAGCGGTAGCGAGGCCGCCGGTTGCACGAGCCCGGATGAGCCAATCACCACCACGAGATCGGCTTGCTCGAGCGCTTCGATGGTCTGGTTGAACGCGTCCTGGGGTAGCATTTCGCCAAACCACACGACCCCCGGGCGTAAGACACCAGAGTCGCAGTGAGCACAAGCAACCGGTACTAACACAGTGCTTTCATCAAAGTGCTGGTCAGCTTTGACACCGGTGGTTGCAGGATCAAATGATGCTTGTTGTCTGCAATCGAGACAACGGTACGCAAACAGGGAACCGTGCAAATGTAACACGTCTGCTGCGCCACCCCGCTCGTGCAGGTCATCCACATTCTGTGTGGCCATGGTCAACAAACCGCCCTTGGATCGTACGTGCTGTTGCCAAGCACCCAGTGCGCGGTGCCCAGCATTTGGGGCAACACTGCGTACTAACATTGCGCGCCAGAGGTACCAGGTCCATACCATCGAAGGGTGATCTCGAAAAGCCGCTTCGGTCGCGAGATGTTCGGGTTCGAAACGTTGCCAGAGTCCAGTTTGGGCGTTTCGAAATGTTGGTACGCCGGAATCTGCAGATAACCCAGCTCCGGTTAAGACCACGATAGAGCGTGATTCAGCGACGATGTGGCGAGCGGCGTCCATTTCGTTCATTGGCTGTATAACTCCGGCAGTATTGTGCGGGCGGTGCCGTTAATGTAGACGTCTGCATCTTGGGATAGCGGGGTTTCGCTCGGGTTGATTTCGATGACCTTGGCCCCGGCGGCAGACGCTACGATGGGAAGCGAAGCAGCGGGTTGGACAATGTTCGAGGTGCCCACGACGAGTGCAACATCCGCCACACGGACAGCCTCCAAAGCGTCGTCCATTGCCCTTTGTGGTAGAAACTCACCAAACATCACGATGTCTGGACGAATGTATCCGCCATGGCAGTCACGACAGTTGGGTGGATCTTCCAGAACCAGCTGGTCGAGTTCTGGTCGGGCTTCCAATTGTTCCTCTGTTGCGTCCTCGAGCTCGTAGTCCGATGGCGCATTACATTCGAAACATCGGAAGGTGAATGTCGTGCCGTGGAGGTGCGCAAGCACTTCGGCATCGGCACGCTCGTGTAAGTCATCAATATTTTGGGTAATAATGTCCAGCGAACCGCCGGTGTCAATGAGGTGTTTTTGCCATCGCCCCAGTGTTGTGTGTCCCTCGTGCGGTGTCACCGAACGCATGACCCGCGCCTGGTGCAACATCCACGACCACACTAACGCCGGCTGATTTGCCATGGCGTCACGAGTAGCAAGTTGTTCCGGTGAATATTTTTCCCAGAGACCAGTTTGAGCGTCTCGAAATGTCGGTACACCGGATTCGGAAGACATACCGGACCCAGTGAGAACGGCGATACGCTGCGCATCGTGGATGATGCGACGGGCTTCGCGAAGGGTTGGTTCTGAAAAATTTCTCATGAGCCCTACTGTAAGAGAAACGGTATGAAAGACCAACGGCACTTCCGCGCTGTAGCCGAGTTAGGGGCTGAGCGCCGGAAGTGCCGAAGAGAAAGGCCACGTTGATATTGGCCTCAGTAAGGAGGGCTAGGAAGCTGAGACTTCGAGCTCAATTTCGCTGCCATTGGCATCATCAAGATCGATTTCCCAGTAAAGCTGTCCGTCATCTTCCTCCAATTGGATCTGGTCGAAGCTTGCGTCGGAATACTGACTGAACGCATCGTCTAACGCTTCGGTTACCGTGACGTTAGCGTCCTGAGCTTCACGGATATCCTCATCTTCGTCATTGTCGCGGTCATCAACGTTGATGCTTCCATCAGACGAGACATCGAGTTCATAGACCTCATTGTCGACGACAACTTCGACCTCGTAGATTGAGCCGTTGTCCTCGAGGTCAATATCGACAATGATGCCACCGCTGTATTCAGCTTCGACGGCCTCAATGATCGAATACACTTCATCATTTGACCCCGCAGCTTCGTCTGAACCATCCGTGGTGTCAGCTGTCTCGTCGCTTTCCTCGGTAGCTGTGTCGTCGGTCTCGGCTGCCTCGCCTTCAGATGCCGACTCCTGCTGCGATTCAACCTGCTGATCGGCTGGTTCTTCTTGAGGAGAGTCCTCGGCAGTGCACGCAGTGAACAGTGCTAAAGCTGCAACACCGGCAAGACCTGCATACAGTTTCGATTGGCGCGTTTCAGAGTTCTTAAACATGGGAACGTGTCCTTCGTTTTTATTTTCGTTGTTTTTCATTTGCGAAGATGGACCTCAGCGGACCCAACCACACCACCATTATATGCGAGCTTGACGAAAAATATGCAAGACCCCCGAATTACGCGCCGCACGGAGCCTTCGGCGTTTGAAATCCATTCACACGTGCTGGCTCACATTGTCCACAGCCGTAAAAGTTTCGCTGCGCGAAAATCAGATTCCCGCCTAGACTGTGGGCATGGCAGGACGCATCACTCGGCAATCAATTGACACAGTACTCGAGGCTATTGATCTCAAATCCGTCGTAGAGGAACACGTATCGCTACGTACAGCCGGGATAGGCTCGTATAAAGGATTGTGCCCTTTTCACGATGAACGTACCCCATCGTTCCATGTGACGCCGGCCAAAGGGTTCTATCATTGCTTTGGATGCCAGGAATCTGGCGACGCCATCAAATTCGTGATGGAAATCCAACACACTTCTTTCACGGAAACGATTGAAATCCTCGCTGCTCGAGCGAACATCAGCTTGGAATACGAAGAAGGCTCAGCTCCGGAAGGCCCGACACTCGCCACGCGGCAACGAATGCTGCAAGCACATCAAATCGCGGATGAGTTTTATCAACATGCTTTGCAATCGCCTGCCGGTATCGAAGGTCGAACGTTTTTAGAGAAAAAGGGCTTTGACAAACAAGACGCCGAACATTTCGGTGTTGGTTATGCTCCGCACGGATGGGGTAATCTGCTATCCCACCTGCAGCAGCGGGGATTCTCCTTAGAAGAACTCACTGAAACCGGACTTTTCTCTGAAGGACGCCGCGGTCTCTACGATCGATTCCGGAACCGGCTGATGTGGCCCATTAAGGACATGACCGGAAACACTATCGGTTATGGTGCTCGCCAATTGGCCGACGATGACAACGGGCCCAAGTACCTCAATACCCCGGAAACGAGTTTGTATAAGAAGTCGCAGGTGCTGTACGGGCTGGATCTGGCGAAAAAGGAGGTTGCGAAACAACGTCAGTTGGTCGTGGTGGAAGGCTACACGGACGTGATGGCTGCACATCTTGCAGGTATCACGACTGCCGTAGCAACTTGTGGTACAGCATTTGGCGAGGGCCACGTCAGAATTGCACGCAGACTGATCACCGACGATGGCTCCGGTGGTGAGATCATCTTTACGTTTGACGGTGATGAAGCAGGACAAAAAGCAGCAATGCGGGCCTTCGAATTCGATAATCAGATCGTGGCGAAAACCTTCGTCGCAGTTGCGCCTGAAGGTCAAGATCCAAATGATCTGCGTCAACAGTATGGTGATGATGCTGTGCGGCAGTTGATTTCATCCCGTGAACCGCTGTTTGAATTCGCTATCAAAACCCGGTTGAAAGAATACAATCTGGACTCTGTTGAGGGACGTACCGGAGCACTGCACTATGCGGCCCCAATCGTGAACGAGATTCGTGACCCGCTCATGCGTGATGGATATATTCGGGAACTGGCCGGGTGGCTCGGGATGGACGTTGACTCGGTTCACCGAGCGGTCCAACGTGCGCCGAAAGCGTCGGATACACGACAACATCAAGACCGTCGATCGTCTCAACATGATGCACCCGTACAACCTACGCAGAATTACCGTCCGGATTTGCGTGATCCCGTGGCTCGTATGGAGAAAGAAGCTTTGGAAGTCATCCTCCAACGTCCAGAGTCGCTGTCACAGGAACAGTGGAAGGCGCTTTTCAGCTCCCAATTCAAGGTGCCGGTGTATAACGCCATTCAAGCGGCGATACTCGCTGCAGCACGGAATGCTCAAGACACGTCGAACTGGGTACAGCACGTCACAGCGGAAGTGCCACAAGCCTTGTACTCGTTCGTGACCGAGCTCGCGGTTGCACCGCTTCCTGCATCTACTGAAGAGGAGGTCTTGCGGTATAGCCGCGATATTATGAATCGGTTGTTGGAAATGCAGATCACCGAGCAAAAGGCTGATCTCATCGGGAAACTTCAGCGTTGGGATTCAGCAAGCGATCCCGAGGGTTTCCAATCTATTCAACAGCGTTTAGTGGAGTTGGAAAACCAACGGCGTTTCCTGCGCCCTATTGACTAGTGTCTAGTCTGGGGCAGGAAACGCCGTGGTGGTCAAGTCAAACGCGTTTGACTGAACCTCAAGGTATTAAGTGGACCTCTAATGTGAGAGGTCGGCTCACGCTGACATCAAATTAGAGGGCAAAGGACACTGCGTTGCCGGCTAGGCCAACGAGGGAAGTGGCGTTGTCTTCGCCAGCACCTTCGATTTCGGCGGCGCCGCCTTCTTCACCCATTGGGTCTTCTTCTGCTGGATCCTCACCTGCTGGATCTTCCTGCATGGGGTCTTCTTGTTCGACCCCTGGATCTGCAGGTGATTCTTCCTCAGCTGGTTCATCCCCACCGCAAGCGGTGAGTAATGCTAGAGCGGCAACTCCTGCAAAACCGGCGTACAGCTTGGAACGGTTAGAATCAGTTTTCTTAAACACGGGGTTTATCTCCTTCGTTCTTTCGGTTCTTTCGTTGTATTTGGTTTTCGAAGATGGTCCTGGGGAGGCCCAACTGGTCAACGAGTCTACGTGCTACGAAAAATTTTTTGCACCACCCCGATTCGTGCAGAAGGGCTATTTTCGGGCTTTTGAACCGATTCGACATCCTTGAAAGGGGTCTGATATAGTATTCATTTGTTGCCTTCCCCCATAGCTCAACGGCAGAGCACTCGACTGTTAATCGAGGGGTTACTGGTTCGAATCCAGTTGGGGGAGCGAATATGCCCCGTCCATTTGGACGGGGCTTTTTCTTGCCCGATTCCGCGACATTCTCGTAGCCCATCGTTGCAATAGCAGTCGAGTAGCGACGCTGATAAGGGAATGGAGCTATCATGTCCTGCCCGAGTAATCGCATATCGTCACTGTATAAAACATCCTGTGATGGAAGTTGCTGGGTATCGCAAATTCGCATCAAGACTCTCGGTCAACGCCTTATAGGCGGCCTCGAATATGGGGCCCTTTTCATTGCGGCGGTGGTCATGGAACTCTAACGAAACTCTAAGGTACGAAAGCGTGTCGAGGAGGGTTTTTGTTCAAGCATAGCCCTTCAATTGCTCGAGCAAACCGGGTACTGTGCTTGCTGAGTCGAGCGCTCGTGGGGGAGGCTATAACCATGTGGATAGGTTGGAATGAATTCGATATTTTGCTCGGCGACGTACATTCACTCAAAACCAAGCGGTCAGTGGTTCGACCGATAGTGGCTGAAATCCGGAAACACTTTCAGATATCTGTCGCCGAAGTAGGCGACGCCCAGCTGCATCGGCGTGCTCAGATAGGCGTCTCGATGATCAGCGGGGAGCGTTCCCACATAGAAGAGATGCTCAACAGTGTGGAGGAACTGGTAGCGAGAAGGCCAGAAGTGGAACTGCTGTCTTCGAAACTGCGCGTCCTGCAGGCTTCGGATTTCTAGTTCGTAGGATTTTGGCCATTGCCCAATCGATACCTAGAACTTCAAAGGTTGCACTGACAAACTAGAGGTATCAGGCTAATAAAGTAGAGCACTTCTAGAGATCGTTATCGTCCGGTTTATACTGGTCAGAGATAGCATCATAGATTCGACCGCATGACACGTATGAAGGTAGTGACTAATGACCACCAACGGATCGCCCCAGGTGACGACCAAAACTCGGATGAGTTCGCTGCTTGACCTCCTCACGACCATCTTCCGGTTGGTACCGAAACAGCTCAGCGACAATCTGTCGCTACTTACTGGTCAGCTCAAAACAAAAGGGATTCGCGCTGGCGCCGGTGCCGGTATCGCCGTGGTTGGCCTAGTTTTCGGGTCGATCACGTTCATCTCGTTGGTCATTGCACTTATCGGAGCGTTCATGTCTGAGCCGCCCCTCTGGCAGACCTCTCTGTGGGTGGCCTTAGGTGCATTCGTTCTCATGCTCATTTTGCTCGGCGTTGGCGCGATGGTCATTCGTTCTGGCTTCCCCTTGTTGCCCCCGGAGATTGTTCGGGGCGTCAAACACGATATCGGCTATGTATTAAAAGGTAATGCTTTCGACCCAGTAGAATTTGATCGACTTGAAGAGGAACGTCGTCAACAAAAACTGGTCGAACAGCAGCGCCGTAAAGAGCAGGCTAAACGCGCCAAGAAAGAGCAGAAGCTCGCGAAGCGACGTGGCGACGCAGCAGAATCCTTGCCTCAAACTGAACCTACCGAGGCGCAAATCCGTCACCGCATGGAACTGCGTCGCCGTCACCTGGGTGACATTCGTTCGGGATTCGACGAAAAGACCGACTACCGTGCTCAGTTCAATACCTTTACTCGTCACGCAACTGGTAATGTACCCGCAGAAAACATTGAGCAAGCGACTTCTCCACTGGCTCCGCACCACTCGGCGGCCCGAGCTGGCGAAAGAGTCCATGAAGGTGTCGGGTTTGTAAAAGACCGTTGGCAGCCGCTGACTGTCCTTGGTGCATCTGTGACTACGGCGGCAGTTTTATTGCGTCGTCTACGTCGACGCTAAATTACCAGCTTGTGATAGATGGAAGAACTCCGTTTTGAGGATTATATGAACCGGCCGGTGAATCCGGAGTCCAACGACGATGATGAACTCACGGTTATCAACCACTGGCTAACAATCCCGAATTTGGTTACCTTCGTCAGATTCCTGTTGGTGCCAGTTTTTGTCTGGTTCATGTTCCAAGACGAATACTGGAACGCACTCATTACCCTCATCGTGTTGTTCTCAACCGACTGGATTGATGGTTTCCTGGCCCGCTTACTCAACCAAGTTTCCACAGTAGGGAAATGGTTAGATCCCCTGGCCGATAGACTGTCGCTTTGGGTTGTCATCATTACCGTTGCTGTATCTGGTGTTGCCCCATTATGGATTGTATTTGCGCTCGTGGTGCCAGACCTTGTGCTGGCGGGATTGATGGCCATCATCTATGCTGGCAACCCCCAAATGGAAGTGACATTGCTCGGTAAGGCCCGTACCGCAGCGTTGATGTTGGGCGTGCCGCTTTTGCTATTTGCTGAGGCCCCATTTGTCTCCGAACATTTGTGGTATTCAATCGGTACCGGCATTCTTGCCATTGGTGCTGGCGGCCACATTATCGCCACACTTGATTACCTTGTCCAAGGCGTCCGCAATGCAGGAAAAATGCGCAGGGCTCATCTCAACCCGAAAAGTAAATCTGATCGAGATAGATTTTTCGAAACGGCTTCAACTAACTAAGGCCTGTCTTCTGAATGAATAGTTGATAACCAGCCGTCGCTCGACGAAAGAATCGTCGTTTGTGATGTCGGTCTGGTTTAGGATCAGTGCGAAAGATTTACTTGTAGGAGTTTTGCTGTAGTGCCTCACGACCAACGAACGCCCTTTCGGGTACTGATCGCCGCTGACACGTATCCGCCACACGTCAACGGCGCCGCAAAATCATGTTTTCGACTCGCGACAGAACTCACCCAACATGGTTATGATGTCCATGTCGTTGCCCCAAACCACATCTCGGGGCCAGACATGGTTGAGTTTTACGACGAGGCTACCGTTCATCGTTTGAAGTCCTACGCGGCTCCGACTCACGAGTATTATCGCCTCGTGATGCCCTGGCACGCCAGCCGGGCTGTACATGAGCTCATCTCCGAGATTTCGCCAGACGTCATTCACGCCCAGTGTCACTATATGATCGGTGACGCCGCGATCACTGCAGCTGAACAACGTCGCATCCGACTGATTTGTACCAACCACTTTATGCCCGAGAATTTGGACCCGTTTATCCCCGGTCCGCAATTCTTTAAAAACATCGTCTCGAAACAATCCTGGTACGACATGGGCCGGCTCATGCGTAAAGCCAACGTTGTCACCACACCGACACCGCTTTCAGCAGAAAATATGAACCTCAAGGCACAGTTGGACTACGTGGTACCGGTGTCGAACGGCATCGATGTCGCCAAGTACGAACTGCGCGAAGACGAAAACATTTCTCCGCATCCGCACCCCACAGTCCTCTTTGTTGGGCGACTCGCGGTTGAAAAACACGTCGATGTACTACTCAACGCACTAACTCACACTGATACCGCGTTGAATGTGCACGCGGAGATCATTGGAGATGGTGAACAACGTGACGATCTGCATGATCTCGCCAAGGAACTAGGCGTCGAGGATCGAGTGACGTTTCGAGGGCTCGTATCCGACGAGGAACTACGGGAGGCGTATCTGCGTGCCGATGTTTTTGCTCAACCCTGTACCGCAGAGTTGCAGTCACTGGCTTCTCTCGAAGCGATGAGTGCCTCAACGCCCGTAGTCTTAGCGAATGCTCTCGCGCTACCGCACCTCGTCAACGAGGGTGTTAACGGCTACCTATTTGAGCCAAATAACCCCGAAGATATGGCAGAAAAACTCAATGCGATTCTTGGCTTGAATGCAGAAGCTCGAGCAGCGATGGGGGAGGCATCACATGCCTTCGCCTCGACACACGCGCATGAAAAAATTCTGAACATTATCGAGAAGATGTATCGCGGTGCCACGATGGATGAAGTCGCAGTGATGATTTCTGATGCCAAGCTACGCTAGACTATGTGATCGTGCCCTGTGAAAGGTGACCAAGGATGTGCATGGATCTTTGGTACTTTATGAGGTGCGGGGTGTTAGCTCAGTTGGTTAGAGCAGAGGACTCATAATCCTTTGGTCGCCGGTTCAAGTCCGGCACACCCTACGAACACGCTTCGGCATGACAGCGCGGAACCGGTCAGATATTTGGTCTGGCTGGTTCCGCGTTTTTCTCTGTCTGGGTGGAACTGTGGGTGGAATTAGCATGGCGGCTTTGAGCGTGCCGCCATGCAACATCTCTTCTTGTGAAACGCTTGCGACTTGTGCTGCAGCGCCACGTTGTTATCTCCCTCACTAGTGCCTGCACCACTTCGACCACCGTCGATAACATTCAAACCTCGACACTTGACGTCCCGATCTATCACGGTCGCTGAAGCGAAGTAGCTGTGCGGTAGTAAACGTCCATGAGATCGTACCGTCGGTAGCGCTTCCTCATCACCACGGTCGTATCTGACAGATACTACGTCTGTGCAAAGTTGTGAGGGTTTTTCATCCCTCGACACTTCAGGGTCACTCGGCGGTGAAACCGAATTCATCCAGAACCACGAGGGTGGTATACGGCTGGTCGCCCTCGGGCCCAGTCACACTCTGTGACGTAAATACCGCACCTCTGGAGTTGAAAGGTTTTTGTGAGTACTCACGAACAGAAAAAACTATCCACCGCTACTAGATGGGCGCCGTTCCAACCTTGGAAAACCCGTACAGCTGCAGCCACCGGTGCTGCACTGGGTGCGGCAGTCATCGCCATCACGGGGACTGCCGCCGCACCAGCATTCGCCGCTCCATCGGACCAGCAGGCGGCTGACGCCGACGCTGCGTGGGAGGAACAAGTCTTTCGAGGTAACGTTGATGTTGTTCGCAGTGATGATGCTGCCCAAGATACGCTCGATGGGGTTGTCTTTGACGATCTGAACCAGAACTCTACTCAGGATGGGGGTGAGCCCGGCGTAGAAGGTGTGACCGTGTCTAATGGGCGCGAGACGACCACCACTGACGCTGAAGGTCGATACGAACTGCCTGCCTATGACAACATGACGGTGTTCGTTACTCAGCCGTCCGGCTATCAGGTTCCGGTGGACGAGGACAATGTGGCACAGTTTCACTATCACCACCTGCCTGAAGGCTCCCCGGATTTGGACTACGGGGGCCTCGAGCCGACCGGACCACTACCGGACCAGGTCAACTTCCCGTTGGCCCAGGGTGCGGGCGCAGCGTCCTCGGCGCAGTCGTGTGTGCTGGGTGCCGACGTGCAGACCTACAACACCGAGGAGGTCGAATACGCCCGGGCGGGAGTTTTTGCCGACCTGGCTACTCGCAACGACTACTCCAGCTGTGGTGCGCTGTTTTTGGGCGATGTCGTCGGAGACGACCTCTCGCTATACCCCGACATTCGAGACCTGACCTCCATGCTCAACGGCCCGGCTCGCTTCCTTCCAGGTAACCACGACCTGGACTTCGACCACCATGAGGGCGAACATGAATTCGACTCATACCGTGCGGCTCTGGGCCCGGAGTATTACTCTTACGACGTCGGTGACACCCACGTGGTGATGTTATCCAACATCCAATATCCTACCGAGGACGGCGGTTACGCCTACAGCCTTGATGAGGATCAGATGGCGTGGCTGCGCGAAGACATCGCCCAGGTACCGGAAGACAAGCTGATTGTGTTGGCTTCCCACGCTCCGCTGATCGAGTTCTACTACAGCGACTCGCATCGCATGGCCGACCTCAACGAGATATACGACCTTGTCTCAGGTCACGAGGTAGTAGCGGTCTCCGGTCACACGCATATGTCCGAGAACCTGCGCGAGGGAGACCTGGTGGACGGCTGGAGTGAGCTTGTCGGTGAGGAGGGGCTGCCCTTCACCCACTTGACCGTTTCTGCAGTTTCTGGGCAGTGGTACGAGGGTCGCCTCACCGACGAGGGATACCCCACTTCCATTCAGCGGGACGGCACTCCTCCGGGCGTGCTCACTCTCGATATCGATGGCAACGAGGTCACCGAACGATTCTCTCGTACCGGCGACGATGGTTCCGATCAGATGGCGGTGGGTCTTGACACGCCGGCCTATCGGGACTGGTTCAATGAGAACCAAGACAACGTGGGCGAGGCCCAGGAGCTAGAGGCCCCGAACGTCGTGGCTCAGGACGAGCTCGGGGAGACCTGGTTGACCACCAATTTCTGGATGGGCTCCACCGGATCCACTGTGGAGGTATCTATCGACGGTGGCGAGGATCTCCAGACCGCGCGCACTCAGCCGATGAACGGCGAGGAGGTCCGGGTCGGTGCGGAGTGGTCCGATCCGGTGGCCAACCTAGAGACCCTCGTTCACGGTGGTGCCGTGGCCGACCGCACTTCTCACCTGTGGCGGTCGCCGTTACCAGAGGATTTAGAACCCGGTGCGCACACCGCAAAGGTCACTGCCACCGACGTGCACGGTCAGGTTTCCACAGAGACGTACCAGTTCCAGGTCGCTGATGAGAACGGCAATGTTCCTGGTGCTGAGGGGGATATTGAGATTGAGGCCGATATTCCGGGATTGCCGGGCTCAGGTGACCCCGGCGATGAAGACCAGGGAAGCCTGGTGCTGTCGATTGACGAAGGAACAGTCGAGATGAATGAGCAGCGCAACGCAGGTGACCGATTCCGTACGTACGGCACACTGCCATCCGTGAATGTGACTGACACACGCATCCACGGTGACGGTTGGGCCGTTTCAGGTCAGTCCTCAGACCTGACTTCCGACGCGGCCACCATTGAAGCCAGCCGTCTGGGATGGAAGCCCCACGTGGAAGCTTCTAGCAACGGCGCAACCCCCGGTTCCGCCGTGGACTCCCAGATGTCCGGCGGTCAGGGCCTGGCTGCGCCACAGTCCTTAGGCTTAGCGGATGCTGAAACTCGTATGGGCACCACTGAGCTGAGCGCGGACATAGAGCTCGAGGTGCCGGTTGATACGATGGCAGGGACTTATGAAGGTGCCCTTGCCGTGTCCTTGTTTCCCGTGGACTGAACCACTCATTCGCGCCAATCGTCGGTGAGTGATACCCCGAGGGCCCGCGAACCTTTCGGATTCGTCACTACCGATGGGCAGACCATGGCTTAAGGTGATTCGGCGTGAGGGGCATGGTTTCGATATTCAATTGAAACCATGCCCCGCGGTCGGTTCTGGAACTGCTCGGCGCGGTTTCTCGAAACGGGCCATATCGTTGCAAATGTAAGGATACGTCCTTGTGTTAGGCTAGTTTTTCGTTGCGTTGTCTGGCATATTCATGTCTCGTCCACGCAATTTTTATCCTCGACACGTATATCTGTTGCGGATAGTCTGTCCCAGGGAGTCTTGATGCGGTTTTTCATGGATGGTCGGTATATCAGAACTGACTTTCATGATGGGATTTCGCGTTTCAGTCACCAACTCATCTATGCGGTGGCACAGCAGAGCGATCCCACGGTGATCATTCATGATCCAGCCCAGCGTGAATTGTTGCCCGACAACGTAGATGTTGTCGAGCTGCACGCACCGACTTCGGTCCTGGAGCCGATTTCGGCGCACCGGCTAAACGCGTTTCAGCCAGACGTGGTCTTTTCTCCAATGCAGACGATCGGATCGACCGGACGAAAATTCGGTTTGATCCTGACACTGCACGATTTGATCTACTACCAGCATCGGACTCCGCCGCGAGATTTACCGCAGTTCGTCCGCGGGCTCTGGTATCTCTATCACCTCACCTACATGCCCCAGCGAATGCTCCTCAACGGCGCAGACGCTGTCACCACGGTTTCTCAAACTTCGCAACGGCTCATCCGCAAACATCGGCTGACCACCCGGCCGGTTCACGTTGTCTCCAACGCGCCACCCCAAGTAGAGACGCCGCGCGATCCCGCTGGCCCTCGAAAGAAAACTCTGGTCTACATGGGCTCGTTTATGGATTATAAAAACGTCGAAACGCTAGTCAGCGCACTGCAGCACCTGCCGCAATACCGGCTGCACTTGTGCTCGCGAATCACCGACGCGCGGCGCCATGAACTACTTGAGATCGCTAAATGGCATCACGTAGGGGAGGCCCAGCTCCAGTTTCATAACGGTATTGGGGACGCTGACTATCGTGAGCTACTTAGACAATCGACGGCTTTAGTCACCATGTCCCGTTCCGAAGGCTACGGTCTTCCCGTGGCGGAAGCCATGGCAGAAGGAACACCGGTTGTCATGTCGAATCTTGAAATTTTTGAAGAAATCGGTGGACTCGAGAATCCCGGGGCAGCGTTCGTTGACATTACTTCCGCGCACTCGGCCCGCCAGTTAGCTGACCA
This sequence comes from Yaniella soli, assembly GCF_054782375.1. Lineage (NCBI taxonomy): Bacteria > Bacillati > Actinomycetota > Actinomycetes > Micrococcales > Micrococcaceae > Yaniella > Yaniella soli. The sequence goes on along the minus strand of NZ_BAAGSP010000015.1, from coordinate 60,262 downwards.
CGTCCGTGCGTTAGAGAACGACGAAGCCTTTATTCGTGCCTCAACGGGCGCAGTGCGACAGGCACATACCTTTCGATGGGAAGACTCTGCGGCGGCATTGCTGAAACTCGCGGAAGACATTCATCGCCGAAGAAGCCGCAAATCACGCTAACCGGATGGGTCTGAGTGTACGGGCCATAGAATCGACGGGTCACTCCAGCCCAACAAAAATGCCGGATCAATATACAGATCTCGCACGGTAGCACCAACTTGCCACGCATCGGGCTTGCGCACTCCCCAATGCACACATTGGACATCGCAATGTGACGTTTCAGCGGGCAGTCTTCCGATTGTTTGGCCTGGTGCCACGGTGTCGCCCACAGCCAGTTCTGAGTCGACTGGTTCAAACGACGAGATCAAACCGTCTGGGTGCTCAATGGTGATGACAGGTCTGTCGACCACCACGCCGACGAAGCTGACCTCGCCGCCTTCTGGGGCTAAAACCTGCGCATCGGCCGCCCGTATGTCGATGCCGCGATGCGCCGAGGACCATGGCATCTCGGGAGGAACGAAGGCATTCAGGACATCGATTTCGGTGGCTGCCTCGATGGGTGGTATCCAGTGGTCAGCGACGTGCGATGCGTCAGCATGGATAACGGTGGCATTTGCCATCGGCATCGGATTGAAAAACACGGCAATCACAAGAGCCTGGAGGATCAGCACAAACAGTGAAGTTGGGGTTCGCGGATTGGGCGGGGGAGCAGTCACCCCGTCGTTATGTTGCATGTCTCTAACCCTGTCAAACACATCAGTCTGGTGGCCCTGCTTGAGGTGAAATGTGGAAAATCGTGTGCTGACAGGTTGCCTGTGGAAAGCGCTGACTGGCGAGCCTTGAGAGTCAACGGAAAGTCGTAAAAAACAATACTGGTGTCGCAGTGAACTCACGTGTGCAAACGATCACAACGCAGTAAAAATCGTTTGCGCGATAAGGTATGCTGGTCAAAGCAATTGTGTGCCCACTTGTTGTGGCTACGTGATTGACTACGCGCGTGTGGAGTGCAACTTTGTGTAGCAGTGGCGCCTTTCGGTCCAGAAGGTTCTGGTCAATGGTAGCTCCCGAGCCAATCGCTCTCACGCTAGGAAGCTGAGAAAATCAGCTGTTTATAATAACCGATAACTAGAAGGTAGATCCGCATGCGGATGTACCTTGAAGGAGCGACCATGTCAGTCGTAACTATGCGTGAAATGCTGGATTCTGGTGTCCACTTCGGTCACCAGACCCGTCGTTGGAACCCGAAAATGAAGCGCTTCATTTTCACTGAGCGCAACGGCATTTACATCATTGACCTGCAGCAGTCTTTGTCATTCATCGACCGTGCATACGAGTTCGTCAAAGAAACCGTTGCACACGGTGGAAATATTCTCTTCGTGGGTACCAAGAAGCAGGCACAAGAAGCAATCGCTGAGCAGGCCACTCGCGTTGGTATGCCGTATGTGAACCACCGCTGGTTGGGCGGTATGCTCACCAACTTCGCCACCGTTTCCAAACGTGTTGAGCGTATGAAAGAACTCGAAGAAATTGACTACGACGATGTTGCTGGTTCCGGTCACACCAAAAAGGAACTGCTGTTGCTTCAGCGCGAGCTGACAAAGCTTCAGGCAAACCTGGGTGGTATCCGCAACATGACTCGCACACCATCCGCCGTGTGGGTCATCGACACCAAGAAGGAACACCTCGCGATCGACGAAGCCGTCAAGCTTGGCATTCCGGTTGTTGCGATCCTGGACACTAACGCTGATCCAGACGAGGTTACCTACCCAATCCCAGGTAACGACGACGCCATTCGTTCCGTCGCATTGCTCACCCGCGTGATCGCAGATGCCGTGGCTGATGGCCTCATGGCTCGCAACCAGGGCAAAGGTGGCTCCGGTGCGGCTGAAGAGCCAATGGCTGAATGGGAACGTGAACTGTTGGAGTCCGGCCAGTCCGAAGACGCTACAGACCAGACCGCGGCACCAGTTGATGAAGAAACTGTAGAAACCGCAGAGCAGGTTGAAGCCTCACCAGAAGGTGACCAGCCTGTAGCCAAAGAAAACTACTAGTCCACACAACCACGTTTCGTTTTAGATTCGCGGGCGATCCCCGCAACGAACTTCCAAGGAATGGGATATCTGTAATGGCGAACTACACAGTAAAAGACATTCAGGCTCTGCGTGAGCGTACTGGCGCGGGCATGATGGACGTAAAAAAGGCGCTCGACGAAGCTGATGGCGACCTCGATAAGGCGATGGAAGTTATTCGCGTCAAAGGCCTGCAGGGTGCTTCCAAACGTGAAGGCCGCGCTGCCGTTGAAGGTCTGGTCGCAGCTACCGTCAAAGACGGCGTTGGCGTCATGATCGAAATCAACTCCGAAACTGACTTCGTTGCGAAATCAGATAAGTTCATTGAGTTGGGCAACACCGTGCTGGAGGTCGCAGTCTCTTCCGGTGCACAGAACGCTGAAGACCTGCTGGCCGCCGACTATAACGGCAACCCACTGAGCGAATACGTCAAAGAAGAAGGCGCACTGCTTGGCGAAAAGGTTGAGGTCCGTCGCCTGGCTCGTCTCGAAGGGGCCTTCGTTGACTCCTACCTGCACCGCACTTCTGCAGATCTGCCAGCACAGGTTGGGGTACTGTTCGCAGTGGATGCAGACAAGGAACCAGCCCAGACCGCAGCACACGATGTTGCTGTTCACATCGCGGCCATGAGCCCGACCTACCTCAGCCGTGAGGAAGTCCCAGAGGACACCGTAGCGGATGAACGCCGTATCGCTGAAGAAACTGCTCGTGCTGAAGGGAAACCAGAGCGCGCCATGCAAAATATCATTGAAGGCCGCCTGACCGGTTACTTCAAAGATGTTGTACTCCTGGACCAGCCTTTCGCCAAGGACACGAAGACCACCGTTGGTGCTGTCCTGGAAGAAGCCGGTGCAAAGGCACTCTCGTTTGCACGCTTCCGTGTTGGGGCCTAACACGCAAACCCGACACGTATGTGTCTGGTTGCCTAGGTAAGCTCAGCATCGTTTAGACCAAACACAAAAAAGGGGGTGATCACCACACACGGTGATCACCCCTTCTTTATGCCCTCACGACCCACCAGCACAACAGGAGTATTGCAGTGTCAGACACTCCCGCCATCAACGTTCCAGGCGGACTACAAGACGGTCCAAGTAACTCAGAATTCGATGAAGTCAGCCGACGACGCGTATTGCTCAAACTTTCCGGAGAAGTCTTTGGTGGCGGCTCCATTGGTATAGATCCGGCGACAGTGCGATCTGTTGCACAACAGATCGCAGACGCTGCAGGACAAGTCGAAATTGCCATCGTCGTTGGCGGAGGAAACTTCTTCCGCGGTGCAGAGCTATCCATCAACGGCATGGATCGTCGTCGTGCAGACTATATGGGCATGCTTGGAACCGTGATGAATGCACTGGCGCTCCAAGACTTCCTGACCCAGGCCGGTGTCGATACGCGAGTACAATCCGCGATCCATATGTCCCAGGTAGCAGAACCATACATTCCACAGCGGGCAATCCGGCACATGGAAAAAGACCGCGTGGTGATTTTCGGTGCAGGCACCGGACTGCCATACTTCTCTACCGATACCGTGGCAGCACAACGGGCCCTCGAAATCCGTGCCGACCAAGTCCTCATGGCGAAATCTGGTGTGGACGGCGTGTACACATCGGATCCAAAAGTCGATGCTGCCGCCAAGAAATTCGATCACCTCACCTACGACGAAGCCATCGTCAAAAACATTCGCGTCATGGACCTCACGGCAATGACGATGTGTAAAGACAACAATCTCGATATGTTGGTCTTTGGGATGGAAGGCGATGGCAACGTGACCCGTGCGCTACTTGGTGATTCGACCGGTACCGTCGTCACACCATAGGTACCGACCCCGGTACCTGTTTTAGACTGAGTGCACACCCCAGATGTTAAATAAGGAGAACCCGTGACCGCATCCGAATTATCAGACGCCAAAAAGGCGATGGAGCGTACTCTCGAAGCAACTCGTGAGGATTTCGCCGCTGTACGTACCGGCCGAGCAAACCCAGGCCTTTATGCAAAAGTCCTGGTTGACTACTACGGCAGCCCAACACCGCTGCAGCAGTTGGCAACGTTCTCCGTGCAAGATGCACGCACTATTTTGATCTCCCCATTCGATGTTAATGCGCTACGTGAAATCGAAGTTGCACTCTCCTCATCAGAGGTTGGTGCTAACCCATCGAACGATGGCAAAGTGATTCGCGTTGTGATGCCTGAGCTGACCAAAGAGCGTCGGCAAGAGTATGTCAAAATTATCAAGTCAAAAGCCGAAGATCACCGAGTCTCCGTTCGCAACAGCCGTCGTAGTGCAAAAGAAGCCATCGACAAAATGGTCGACGACGGTGACATCGGCAAAGATGAGGGACGCCGCGCAGAAAAAGACCTCGACGAACTGACGCGCAATTTCGTAGATCAAATCGACGAAATGGCGAAGAATAAAGAAGAAGAACTACTGGAGGTCTAGGCAGTTTAGCCTAATCTTGCATGTCCACATCAGACCCAAAATCCGAACAGTTTCCAGTTGTAACGCAACTGGAGGGTTTTCCCGACCCAGTGCGTGACCCCGACACGGGGATGATCATGCCGCAAACCCGACGCGAACGTCGGGCGCTCGAGGCCGCCCAAGAAAAGATGCTTGCACGAAAAGCTGCACGCAAGAAACAGGAGCCACGTCCCGCCCCACCAGCGCAGGATCGTGCCGAGCATGAGGTAACTGAGGACTTGGATTTTGGGTCTGACCCGGCATCCGATATAGATCCCGAAGAATCTACGGTATTGACCGTAACTCAAGTCGATGACCAAGACGTCATCACACCCGCGCCCAAGTCTGCACAAGAGGTCACACCGCCAGAATCAAAGGCGGGTAGAAACCTCCCAGCGGCCATTGTGGTGGGTGTTGTACTGCTGGCCGCCGCTGGTGTTGGCATTTTTCTGTACCCGATCATCATTGCCATCCTGATCGCGGTCCTCATCCCGCTGGGGATCTGGGAGCTGTCCCAGATTGCCAAAACAAAAAACCTCCATCTTGCATTGACCCCAGCTTGGGTGGCCGGTTTGGGTATTCCCGCAGCGGCCTGGTTTGGTGGCGTCGATGCGATGATTTTTGCTCTGTTCGGCGGCATCTTATTGACGGTCTTCTGGACGGCCGTCGGGGAACCTGATCGACCCGCTGCGTCCATGGCGACCACACTGTTAGCTATCCTCTGGTTGCCATTTTTCCTCTCGTTTGGAATCCCATTGCTCCATCAGCCCCAAGGGCACGTGCTGGTCGCAACGACGCTGGTAGCGATCGTGGCAAACGACACATTCGGCTATATTGTGGGAGCCACACTCGGCAAGCATCGCATGGCACCCAAGATTTCGCCCAAGAAATCGTGGGAAGGCTTCATCGGCTCTTTGTTGGGTGCCGTGCTGACATCTGTAGTGCTCACCCATTTCCTCTTGGAATATGACTGGTGGGTTGGAATTATTATTGGCGTTGTCATCATGGTGGCCGCTACCGCAGGCGATTTCGCTGCCTCAATGGTTAAACGTGATTTTGGCGTCAAAGACATGGGTACTGTGCTGCCAGGCCACGGTGGTGTCATGGACAGACTAGACTCGATTGTATTTGCCGTCCCGGTCGGATACACCCTGTTTGTAGTAGTCTTGCCACTGATTTTGGGCTAAGCGTCAAAGGAAGCACTGTGTCATCAAAAACCCAATCGACCTCGCCATTCAACATCGTCGCCAAACGTGATTACGGTTATCACACAGGGCAAGTCGATGAATTCATCACTGCGGCACGCCAAGCTTACGAAACAGACTCGGGCATCACCGCTGATATCGTTCAGGCCAAAACGTTTGATCTGGTCCGCGGAGGCTACCGTACCGACCAAGTAGATCAAGTCCTTGAGCGGCTCGAAGATGCACTGCGAAGAGCCGAACGAGACGACTACATCGCGACCCACGGCCAACAAACCTGGGACTTAGAGCTGATCAGCCGACTCGAAGAACTCATGGGAAGACTCGAACGTCCTCGCGGAGAGAAATTCCGGCCGGCAGCAACGGGTGCTCCTGGCTATGACGTCGACGACGTCGATGTGTGCCTGGCTCGGATCAACAGCCACCTCCAAGATGAAGACCACGTTCGGCTCAAAGATCTCCGCAACGTCACTTTCGACGCTGCCAAAGGACCTCATGGCTACGATGAAGCGCAAGTAGACGCGTTCTTGCAGGCGGTCGTCGAACTACTCGTCGTACTCGACTAGGACCCGAATGACCATTGTCCTTGCCCTAGTCGGCATCCTGATCATGGTGATCGCAATTGCCGTCTCCATTGCCCTGCACGAAATCGGGCACCTCCTCCCCGCCAAACTCTTCAATGTACGTGTCACGCAGTACATGATCGGCTTCGGCAAAACCATTTGGTCAAAGCGCAAAGGTGAAACCGAATACGGCATCAAATCCATACCATTAGGCGGCTATGTCTCAAAGATCGGGATGCTCCCACCCAATAAGCCCGGCGAACAGCCCTCTAAATCCCGGCTGCGCTACTTTCAAACCATCGCTGCTCAAGCGCGTGACGATGCCACCGCCGAGCTGACCACACACGATACGGGCCGTACGTTCATATCACTACCGGTATGGAAACGTATCATCATCATGCTGGCTGGACCCTTCATGAACTTGCTGATCGCGCTGGTGATCACTGCTATTTTGGTCACATCCTTCGGTGTGGCCACCCCCACCACGACAGTCAACGACGTGTTCGAATGCATGACTGAAACCACTGATGAGTCGGCACTAGACGCCGAGTGTGCTCAAGGCGATGAGCCATCGCCAGCCTGGGAAGCCGGTCTGCGTCCAGGCGACCACATCACCCATTTCAACAATGAAGAAGTCACAGACTGGGACGAGCTTTCCGGGGCGATCCAACAACGTGCCGACATAGAAACCAGCATCACGTATGTGCGTGACGGCGAATCTGTACAAACCACCATCACCCCTGTGCTGACCGAGCGCCCCGAACTTGACCGGTTCGATCAACCGGTCATCGGATCCAATGGGGAAGTCGTGACCGAGCCCGTCGGCTTCATTGGCATGTCGTCGCAGATCGTAAATCAACAACAACCGGTGACCGCCGCCTTTGGCGTGCTGGGCGAACAAATCTCGGGGACGTTCTCCGTCATCACAGTCCTTCCCGCCAAACTTTGGGATACGGCGAAAGTCTTGCTGACCGACGGCGAGCGTGATCCGACCGGACCAGTTTCTGTGGTTGGTGTGGGACGGATTGCAGGAGAAGCTGCCGCACAGCAAGACATCCCGATTGCCGATCGAGGCGCTTTGCTATTGTCGCTTATCGCCGGTCTGAACGTTGCCCTGATGGTCTTCAACCTCATACCGCTGCTGCCCCTCGACGGCGGCCACGTGCTAGGTGGCTTGTGGGAGTCCATTCGACGCGGTTGGGCGAAACTCCGAGGTAAGCCAGATCCTGGACCATTTGACATCGCCAAGATGTTCCCACTCACCATCGTGGTGTTCGGCCTATTATTAACCATGGGAGTATTGTTGATCGTCGCTGACATCATCAAACCTGTGACACTGTTTTAAACGAAGGGGTGACCTTGCGGCACTTGACCCGTACTCTGCGCTGGCTGTTGGATGCCGAAGACGCGGTGGCCTCCGCTACCCGCGACACTGTGCGCATCCTTGCCAACTCGGACACGGCCGCACTGAGTCAACTGATCGCCGACAAACCCGTCACCAACGCCTATGTACAATCCATCCTGGACACCGGACGGCGCGCAGGGCCCATTGGTGGATTCGCCAGGGGCATTTTCTTGGGTATTTACGATCCGACGAACCCAGGCCAACTCGTGGCTGCCTGTTGGGCAGGCGCCAACATCGTACCGGTCACCAAGGATCCAGAACACGGGGCCTACTTCGGTCAAGCGCTGCTGGCCCTCGATGAGCGATTTGGTTCCATATTTGGTCCCCAACCCGCAATCGAAGGGATCTGGAGCATCCTACAACACGGCCGCCAGACGGCACGTGATGTGCGGAAAAACCAGCCGTTTATGACCATTGCGAATCAGGCAGCGGTGGCGCCGAATCCGAATGTACGACTCGCAACCGAAGCCGATTACCAACGGGTTCTTCCCGCATCGGTAGCCATGTTCACCGAAGAACTCGGCTACTCGCCACTGGCCGACGGCTCCAACGGGTATCGTTTGCGTGTGCGTCAACTCATCGCAAAAGGGCATACGATGCTCGAAACCGGCCAGCACGGCGTCGTATTCAAAGCCGACTTTGGTATCGTCACCAGGCAGGCAGTCCAAATTCAAGGCGTCTGGATCGACCCGCAAACTCGTGGACAAGGGCACGCAGCAGCTGCGATGGCTGCCGTGGTCAACCATGCTTTGACCCTGGCACCGATCGTGTCGCTCTACGTCAACGATTTCAACATTCCAGCGATCAAAACCTACCAACGCGTCGGCTTTGGTACCGTTGATAGCTTCGCTACCGTACTATTTTAATCACCATGGGAGGAAGGCAGCATGCGCAGATCATTCGCTTGGGTTGCCGTTGGGGCACTGGTACTCACCGGGTGTGCCCAACCGCGCGAGCAGTCTTCTGTGGATGTCACCCCACCGCCTGAAGTCGAAATCCCGGCCCAAACCGTGTATCACCAGGCTATGAACTCGGTGCTGGATGAAGAAGCCATCATCTCTACCGGTGTCCCCGCAATCGAAACGCTCAAGTCGGCTGCAGCAGAGCTCGCGCAGTTCTCACCAGAACCAACCGAATGCGCTGGCACCGTTGACTCGGAGTACTACACGACCAATGATGTCGCCGTTGGGTTTCTCTCACGTTCCGGGGAAAACACGCATTCTGCTCAAACGGTCGTCGCCGCGGGATTTGACTCGGCCGAGGACGCAACGTCGTATTTCAACGCACGCACCTCGGCCTGGAACAACTGTCCATCCGTGGACCTGACCATTGATGACACCAATGTCTTGACGCTGCACTATTCTGCTGCTGCTTTCGCAGATGCTGAGGAACTCGATATCCCCGACAGCCTGACAGAAGCCGACCAAGATATGGTCTTGAACTCCACGGGCGAACTCTCCGGGGCATTCGAATCAGAAGATGTCCCGGTCCCGGACCCCGGGGCGCTGCCAGACTACGTGATCTCACCCGATGAAGTGCCCGAACCAGAAGCGGACGTAGACAACATCGCCGTCACATCGTCAACTGTGATCGCTCGTTTCGACAACGAAGTCTTTTTAATCACCGTTGAACCCGGCAGTGACGCCGCCGACGCCGCGCAGACACTCACGGAAATCACCGACGCGGTACGGGAAGAAACTTCATGACCCGCCGGTCACATATTGCACTGGCAGGCGCGCTCGCACTGCTCGTCTGCACTGCCTGTACCGACCAACCATCCCCGGTTGAACCGCCCTCGACAGTTGAGGCTACCACCGAGGATGCAGAATCCGAGGCCCTCACCGATGAGGCTGCCATGACATCAGCCATCGCCCAGGTGCTCGAACATCCAGACCCAAACGCGCTGCTCACCGGTGATGAAGCAGTCGAGACCCTGACCGGTTTTATAGCATCAGACGAGCACAACACGAGCAGCGATGACGACCAACAGTGCTCAACGGTGACCCAGACGCAACCCGAAACCGCAGCATTGGGATCCGTGACCGACGACTCCACAGCAACCGATGACGAGGAGAGCGGTGAGCCGACCGCACGAGATGACCTCGGTGCGTTTGGTTTCTCCTCAGACGAAGAAGCACAGGCCTTTACCGAAGAACTCCAATCCTTCATGAGCCAATGCTCGGCAGGGGAGGTCGCACTGGAAGCGTTGACGCATCACACCGATGAAGCATTCGAAATTCAGGTCAACCCCGAAGACGAGACGGCCACGTCATTGGTAATCCTGCGCAATGACAACGCTGTGTTCTTGGTAGCCGCCACGCCACCAACCGACGTCGCCCTGGCATTGACACTTACCGATCAACTCGATGAGACGCTGCGGTAGAATACCTCGAGATACCCATAGAATTGTTGACGAATGGAGCCCCCGAGTGCCCTTGCGCATGTCCACCTTATTTCTTCGCACCCTGCGCGATGATCCGTCAGATGCTGAAGTCGCCAGCCACAAACTCTTAGTGCGGGCAGGATACATCCGTCGTGCTGCACCGGGCGGCTACACGTGGTTGCCGCTTGGCTTGCGTGTGAAGAACAAGGTCGAAAATATCGTTCGTGACGAAATGAACGCAATTGGCGGCCAAGAAGTCCACTTCCCAGCGTTGCTTCCAAAGGAACCCTACGAGGCCACTGGCCGCTGGGACGACTATGGCGACGGTATCTTCCGGCTCCAAGATCGATCCGGTGCTGACTTTCTGCTCGCGCCGACCCACGAAGAGCTCTTTACCCTCCTGGTCAAAGACCACTATTCGTCCTATAAAGATCTGCCAGTGTACCTGTACCAGATTCAAACGAAATACCGTGACGAAGCCCGTCCGCGGGCCGGGCTGCTGCGCGTCCGTGAATTCACCATGAAGGATTCCTACTCATTTACCGTCGACGAAGCCGGTCTCAACGAGGCCTATGACAAACATCGCGGCGCCTACTGGCGGATCTTTGAGCGGCTCGGTCTGCCGGTCGTAGCAGTCCAAGCGATGGCAGGCGCCATGGGCGGGTCACGCTCCGAAGAATTCCTACATCCTTCTGCAGCCGGTGAAGATACGTTCGTGGAATCTCCTGGCGGCTACCGAGCCAATGTGGAAGCCGTCGATACCGTGGTACCCGACGCGATTGACTATGCCGAGGCACCGGCAGCAGAGGTGAAAGATACCCCCGTGTCGACCACCATTGCGGCCCTGGTCGATGTTGCCAACGAGCTCGCCCCCAAGGCAGAGGGAAGCTGGCAGGCGGCAGAAACCCTAAAATGCGTGGTACTTACCGCGGTGCTGGACGGTGACGAACGCCAAGTCTTCGTGGTTGCAGTACCCGGTGATCGTGACGTCGACGTCAAGCGTCTCGAAGCCTCTATTGCAGAAGCGCTTGATGTAGCTGGTGAACCCGAGGTCGAACCCGCCACCGAGGCCGACATGGCAAAACATTCGGGTTTAGTGCCCGGTTACATTGGCCCAACACTGCTCCAGGATGGCACGACGACACAGGTGCTGGGCACCGATTCCGACACCGGTATCCCATTCTTCGTAGATCCTCGTGTGGTGGCGGGATCCAGCTGGGTGACCGGAGCAAATGTCGATCAGCAGCACGTGTTTGGGCTCGTCGCCGAACGTGACTTCACCTGGGACGGCGTCATCGAAGCCACGGCGGTTCGTGACGGTGATCCAGCCCCGGATGGTTCCGGACCTCTCGCGACCCGTCGCGGTATGGAAATGGGCCACATCTTCCAGCTTGGCCAAAAATACTCTGAGGCATTGGACCTGAAAGTCCTGGATGAAAACGGGAAACAGGTCGTGGTGACCATGGGCTCCTACGGTATCGGCGTGTCTCGCGCCGTCGCCGCGTTGGCCGAAGCCCACCATGACGAGCAGGGCCTCATTTGGCCAATGAACGTCGCACCTGCCCATGTTCATATTGTGGCCACGGGCAAAGACGATGAGATTTTCGAAACCGCAGAGGACTTCGCCACCCAGCTCGAAGCTGCGGGGATCGAAGTGCTCTATGACGATCGTCGCAAGGTCTCCGCCGGGGTGAAGTTTTCGGATGCTGAACTCATCGGTGTGCCACTGCATGTGATTGTTGGACGGGGCCTTGCCAAGGGGACGTTAGAGCTCAAAGACCGTCAGGCCGGCACCCGTGAAGATATTCCGGTCGATGCGACGCTCGAACATGTAATCGAGCTGGTGCGGAATTATCAGAACGCTTCGCGCTAGGTCCCAGTACCTAGGACTCGAAGCTGAATGGGGACCGTCCTGGTTCCCATTCAGCTTCCCAGCGAATAATTTGCCACAGGCCAGCTAACGCGATGTCACGCTCATCGGCCGATTCAGCGAGTAGATAGAGCTGAGTCCACTCGTCAACGAGCTCATCTGAGATGCGAAGCATCTGTTGAATGTTGACCTCATCAGAGAACCGAACACCTTCTGCAAGATCAAACGTCACCGGCACGACCGGCTGACATTCCTCGAGAAAAAGCGTTTCTAATGCCACCGCAGCGTCATGTGCCTCGCCTTGTTGGGTTCGCCACTGCGATGCATCGGTCAGCCTGGCCCCACCCACAGTTGATAAATAGTCGACGCCGTGCAGCTGGACAAGAGCGTCTTCCAAAGACATTGCGAATCGACTGCCACATTCGAGCGGTTCAAAGGTTTCAACAGCCTCGGGAATAGACTCAATACTCGATGACGTTGTATCAGAAGCCGCAGAAATCCGGAGAGCCCGAACCAAATGGGTCGTGTGCTGGGATGCATTCAACTCACTATCGGCTGGCGTGACGCCATCACTACCGTTGAATATACTCGAACTCACCCACGTACCGAGGCCCACGAGCAGAGCTAATGTAGCGGCCACGATCACTCTGCGCCCAGTGCGCCGACCTGGTTGAACCGCTGGGCTCATCGAATCTTGTTCCATCACATCTCAGTATTTTGTCACAGTTACCGTCAACACCGCCCAAACGTTCGCAGGGTTGGTACAACTGTTATATCAACACTACAAGGAGTACAGCACCGTATTATGGCCAGTCGTCCTAGTTTCGCACAAAGCCTTCATGAGTCACAGCCGGCCGTATCCGAATTGGATCCGATAGAGCGAACCGAACTGCAAGCGCTCATTGGTGGGATTGTGGAAGGCCACGGATTGTGGTGTGAGGAAGTGCTCATCGAAGGCACACCAGGTGACCGTGTAGTGTCGGTCGTCATCGATCGCCTTGAAGATCAAGACGACGTCATTATTGATGCCATAACCACTGTGACCCGAGACGTGTCCGAAGCACTCGACGCCCAGGATGAGTGGATACCTGAGCTCAGACCAGACGATGCCTACACCCTCGAGGTCTCGACCCCGGGCACGGATCGTCCGCTTGTACGGCGCCATCACTGGGAGAAGAACCTTGGGCGTATCATCAACGTCGCCATTGATGGTGGCGAGCCGGTCGAGGCAAAAATCCACAGTGTTCACGATGACGGCGTCGAATTGACCCTCATCACACCCGGCGCAAAAAAGGGCATGCCAGTCAAATATTCCGAACCGGAACACTACGGATACGAGCAGCTGTCCAACGCGGTGGTTCAAGTTCAGCTAAAATAGCTGAGATACCCTAACGAGCGATAACTGAAAACACAACAGAATCACAAGTGAATGAACCCACGGAGGAACCTGGTGGATATCGATATTTCCCTGCTACGGATGCTTGAGACGGAACATGAGGTTCCGCTGGAACAACTCATCCCGACCATCGAACAAGCATTGTTGTTGGCATACCATAAATCTCCCGGGGCGATCCATAGATCCCGCGCCGAAATAGATACCAAAACCGGCAAAGTGACCATCTGGGCCACCGAGTTCGGTGAGGATGACGAACCGATAGGGGAGTTTGACGATACGCCGTCAGGCTTCGGACGGGTGGCAGCTTCAACCGCCCGACAGGTCATCGTCCAGCGGCTGCGTGACGCCGAAGACGATCAGGTCCTGGGCGAATTTCGTGATAAACAGGATCAGCTGATTTCCGGAGTCATTCAACAGGGCAGCAACCCCCATATGATTCAAGTTGATCTCGGCAGTGTCGAAGCTGTTCTTCCGCCAGCGGAACAAGTTCCCGGTGAAGATTATTCGCACGGCACGCGACTGCGTTCCTATGTCGTATCGGTGACTCGTGGCAATAAGGGCCCATCGGTTACGTTGTCGCGTTCACACCCCGGCTTAGTCCGCAAACTCTTTGAATTCGAAGTCCCAGAAATCGCCAATGGTCAGGTAGAAATTGCAGCTATTGCGCGCGAGGCAGGTCACCGTACCAAAATCGCAGTCAACGCCAAAGAATCCGGCATTAACGCCAAGGGCGCCTGTATCGGTGAAATGGGCACTCGGGTTCGTGCTGTGATGGCCGAGCTCAATGACGAAAAAATCGACATCGTGGACTTCTCTACAGATCCCACGAAGTTCATTTCTGCAGCACTGTCACCATCAAAAGTGGTCAAAGTCTATGACGTGGATGAAGCCACGCGTTCTGCCTCCGTTGTGGTGCCCGACTACCAGCTGTCGTTGGCGATTGGGAAAGAAGGGCAAAACGCCAGACTTGCCGCCAAGCTGACTGGATGGCGTATCGACATCATGGGCGAGTCGGTGTATGAACAGCAGGTTGCGGCGAAAGCACCGGCTGAGGACTAAGTCCTTTGGCATCAATGAACCCATTTGCGTTAGACTAGTACGGGTTGACGAACGTGTGACAGATTTGGAGGCCCATGGGCAACCATGAACCAGTGCGCTTATGCATTGGATGTCGCACACGCGAACAGACCAAAAATTTGGTACGCGTTGCGTTTGAGAAAACTCGCGATTCCCGATCGCTGGTGATTGATACACGACGCGTACTTCCGGGACGTGGTGCATGGTTGCATCATGATCCGGAATGCTTATCCACGGCACTGCGCAGGCGAGCATTTGCTCGAGCCTTTCGACATCACGTTGATACCGAAGAGCTCGCAGAAGTGCTCTCGAGCTGGCTGTCGGATAGCACCAACACATTGAACAATGATGAAAGCGGGTCAGAGAACTGATGGATACCCGGTGAGCACACGATGAGTGCCCAACGATGAATATCAAAGTCAGCTCACGACGCATGAGCCACCCTACGGTCGGTTTTGTGCGTATGACGACAGAGCATACATTTCGACCGGCCCGAATCGCGGTTGTGTACTAATTAGTGCAGGCCACGATTCAGCCAGAACAGGAGAATCGTGGCGAAACTGCGCGTCCACGAAGTTGCCAAGCAACTTGGGATTACTTCCCGTGAGGCGCTGAACAAACTCGAAGAAATAGGCGAGTTTGTATCTTCAGCGTCTTCAACTATTGAACCACCCGTGGTAAAACGTCTGAGAGCTCAATTCCCAGACGATGCCCCGGCAGAAAAAGCAAAACCTGCCCCGAAAGCCGCTGCGAAGAAACCAGCGGCGAAACCACAGGCAAAGAAACCAGCTGCTCCAAAAGCGGAAGTATCAGAGGCTCAGCCTCAAAATGCCAAGCCAGCAGCGCCGAAACCAGGACCAAAGGCGAAACCAGTCGAGGCGGAAGCTCCAGTAGCTGAAACTCCTGCGCCTGAAGAACCCAAAGCTGAAGCCGCTGCGCCCGAAGTCGAAGAGGCTCCGAAGCCGGCCGCCAAGCCAGCTGCACCAAAGCCTGCCCCTAAACCAACAGCTCCCACACCTGGACCAAAACCTGCTCCAAAACCGGCTGCTCGTCCGGGCAATAACCCTTTCCAATCCAAGCAGGACACCACGGCACCACGCCCTGGACCTCGCGGCGGATCCCCACGTCCTGGCAATAACCCGTTCGCTCCACAGCAGGGTATGCGCCAAGACCAGCGTGGGGGAGGCCCACGCCCAGCCGGCGGTGGAGCACCAAAACCTGGTCCACGGAAAGGCGCACCAAAGCCTGGCGCAAAACCCGGTGCAAAGCCAGGCGCTAAACCAGGTGCGAAACCACAGCAGCCACGCGAGTCGGGTCCACGCCCAACACCAGCGATGATGCCCGACCAGATCCAGAAGCCAACACCTGCAGACGCAGGTCGCGGCGGGCCACGTCGTGGCGGAGGTGGCGGTCCACGCCGCGGCCCCGGACGCGGCTCAGCACAGGGTGCCTTCGGTCGCGGTCCACAAACCGGACGTCGTCGTTCAAAGAAACGTCAACGTCGCGAAGAGAACTCTCCACAAGCTCCGGTTATCGGTGGCGTGAAAGTCCCCAAGGGCGACGGCGAGACTGTTCTCCGCTTGCGCCGTGGTTCCTCGATTGCTGACCTCGCCGAGAAGATTAAGGCAGATCCGGCAGCGCTGGTGACTGTGCTGTTCCACCTTGGTGAAATGGCCACAGCAAACCAGTCACTGGATGAAGACACCTTTGAAGTCCTGGGTGCAGAGATCGGCTACAAAGTCGAAATCGTGTCCCCTGAAGATGAGGACCGTGAAATCCTTGGCGACTTCAACATCAACCTAGATGCCGAAGAAGACAAGGCAGACCTCGAGGCTCGTCCGGCCGTTATTACGGTGATGGGTCACGTTGACCACGGGAAGACACGTACATTGGACGCGATTCGTTCAGCCCGCGTGCGTGAGTCGGAAGCCGGCGGCATTACCCAGCACATCGGTGCTTACCAAGTGGATGTCCAGCACGAAGGCAAGCCACGCAAGCTGACCTTCATTGACACTCCTGGTCACGAGGCGTTCACCGCGATGCGTGCTCGTGGCGCCAAAGTCACGGACATTGCCGTGCTCGTGGTTGCCGCCGATGACGGTGTCATGCCACAGACTATCGAAGCACTAAACCACGCCAAAGCGGCAGAAGTGCCTATTGTGGTCGCCATTAACAAGATCGATAAAGAAGGTGCCAACCCGGATCGAATCCGCGGCGAGCTCTCCGAATACGGTCTCGTACCAGAAGAGTACGGTGGCGACACCATGTTCGTGGAAATTTCTGCGTTGAATAAGCTCAACGTCGACGGTCTGTTGGAGTCCATTCTGCTGACCGCAGACGCTGCGCTTGAACTGACAGCGAACCCGGAGCGTGGGGCACGCGGTGTGGCCATTGAAGCCAACCTTGACCGCGGTCGTGGCCCCGTCGCCACCGTGCTGGTGCAAACCGGTACCTTACGCGTTGGTGACAACGTCGTGGTCGGTGACGCACACGGTCGTGTCCGTGCGATGTTCGACGAATACGGCGACGCCGTCAGTGAAGCGCTCCCATCACGTCCGGTTCAGGTGCTTGGCCTGTCGAATGTGCCACGTGCAGGCGACGTCTTCCTGGTCACCTCAGATGACCGTACGGCCCGTCAGATTGCTGAACGACGCGAAACCGCGAAACGCAACGCAATGTTGGCCCGTCGTCGCAAACGAATCACGCTGGAAGAGTTCGACCAGGCAGTCGCCGAAGGCAAGCTGGATACGCTCAACCTCATCATCAAAGGTGACGCATCCGGTCCCGTCGAGGCGCTGGAAGATTCGCTCATGCAGGTCGATGTTGGCGGCGAAGACGAAGTTCAACTGCGCGTTATCCACCGCGGCGTCGGTGCGATCACCCAGAACGACGTCAACCTGGCCACCGTTGATAACGCCATTATCATCGGCTTCAACGTGCGCCCGGCCGAACGCGTCAACGAAATCGCTGACGAAGAAGGCGTCGACATGCGGTTCTACACCGTCATTTACGACGTCATCGATGACATTGAGCAAGCGCTCAAGGGCATGCTGAAACCGGAATACGAAGAAGTCGTTCTCGGCCGCGCCGAAGTCCGCGAAATCTTCCGTTCCTCCAAGGTCGGCACGATTGCCGGTTCGATGGTTGCATCCGGTGTCATGCGCCGCAACGCGCAAGTCCGACTGCTGCGTGACAACAAGGTTGTTACCGATTCCGTGACGGTTAGCTCGTTGCGCCGCTTCACCGACGATGTCAACGAAGTCCGTGAAGGCTTCGAATGCGGTATTGGACTCGGCAAGTTCAATGACATCCGCCAAGGCGACATCATCGAAAACTACGAAATGCAAGAAAAGCCTCGCGTTTAGCTTGCATACCCGCGGCGCCCATCAACGGGCGCCGCGGACCCATTACCCAGGAGACCTTTCATGGCAGATCACAACCGTGCAGCACGTCTGGCACAACGGATCAAAGTTATTCTTGCCGAAGCCCTACAAAAAACGGTCAAAGATGACCGCGTCGAAAACGTGACCATCACCGAAGCACGCGTCACCAACGACCTACAACAAGCCTCCGTCTACTACACCGTTTACGGTGACGAAGAGACCGTGGCTGTTGCACACCAGGCAATGGAAGAAAACCGCGGCCTGATGCGCCGTGAAATGGGTCGTGGCCTGAACATCCGATTAGTTCCCACTCTGGAACTTATCCCGGATACAGTGCCAGAAAACGCCGCACAACTTGAAGAAGTACTGCGCGCCGCCAAAGCACGGGATGCTGAACTCGCAGCACAACGCGAATCAGCAACCTACGCCGGCGACGAAGACCCATACAAGGAATAACACATGGCTGCTGTTGCCTCGGGGCTGATACTGGTAGATAAACCTGCGGGCTGGACATCCCACGACGTGGTGTCGCGCACCCGCAAAATTGCCGGTACCCGAAAAGTCGGCCACGCAGGCACGCTGGACCCGATGGCCACCGGAATGTTGGTCATCGGGTTCAACAAAGCCACCCGCTTGCTCACCTATATCGTCGACACAACAAAAACGTACCGAGCCACCATCCGGCTGGGACACAACACCACCACCGATGATGCCGACGGCGAGATCGTGCAAACCCGTTTCGCCAATGCCGTCACCACCGAAGATATTCAGCAGGCCGTGGCAGGCCTGACCGGTGCCATTCAACAAGTTCCCTCTGCAGTGTCGGCCATCAAAATCGATGGTAAACGTGCATATCAACGTGTCCGCGAGGGCGAAACCGTAGATATACCAGCACGCGAAGTCACCGTCAGTCGGTTCGAAATCGAAGACGTGAGACGCTCAAGCGACGGCAAAACCATCGATCTCGACGTGGAAGTCGAATGTACAGCTGGAACCTATATCCGCGCGCTGGCCCGTGACATGGGCGAGGAACTCGGTACAGGCGGTTATCTCACCGCGCTTCGAAGGAGTGCCGTCGGACCATATCACGTTGATGACGCAGTCACACTTGAACAGTTGGCCGAATCGTTTGACTATACCGACATCTCAGTGGCCGCAGCGAAACTGTTCACCACCCGGACCGTGAGTGAAACCGAAGCCACAGACCTCATACACGGTCGACGAATCGCCGCGTCAGACACCGAAGCCCTACTCGCAGCGCAGCTAACAGATGGCACGGTCATCGCACTGATCGCCGATGCCGAACGCGCCGGTACGATTCAAGCAAAACCAGAAATCGTGTTTGCCACGATGGAAGACATCACCGGAGCACACTCATGATTCTCGACGGCTGGTTCTATACCGGAGCAGTCATTGGCATTCTGTCAGCGATCATTTGCATTCTTGCAACCATCATTCGTGACCACCCTGCTGACTCGTCAATCATTTCCCTGGCCGCAGTGGAGCTTTTTCTCGTGGTCTATGCGGTATACGCCCTGATTTCACCGGTACCACTCAACGGGCCCGGCTGGGAATTTTGGGGTTACATCATTACCGGATTGCTTCTGCCCCCGATCGCGTTCTTCTGGGGCATCACCGATAAAACACGCTGGTCCAATCTGGTGATGGCTGCCATTGGGCCCACCATTTTGGTCATGATTCACAGATTGCAGGTGATCTGGCATGGCTGAAACCTCCGGCCGTACCAAAGGCATCGGACGCATCATCGTGATGGTCTATGCGATTCTCGCACTGGCTGCCTCATGGCGCTCAGGATTTCAGATTGTCTCCAAATTCGATGACGCCCCGGTAGCGTTCATCCTTTCCGGCATCGCCGGGCTCGTCTACATTGTGGCCACCATAGCCCTGGCAACGCCCGGTCGGCGTGCTTGGAAAGTTGCCGTCGTCTCGGTATGGTTCGAATTGATCGGGGTCCTCGTCGTGGGAGCGGCCTCACTGATCGCCCCTGAAGCGTTCCCCGAACCGACCGTGTGGTCTACATTTGGCATCGGATACGGGTTTATCCCACTGGTTTTGCCCATCATCGGGCTCTACTGGTTGTATAGGCACCGTCCGAAGCCGATACCCTAGACTCAACTGATCACGACACGGAGGAAGAACAAAGTGCACTACTGGGCAGGTACAGCTGCAGTACCGCATCCACCAGCGCCGTCTGTGGTTACGCTAGGAAACTTTGACGGCGTACACCGAGGTCACCGGGCCGTGCTCAAACTGGTTGTCGACACGGCGAAACAACACAACTTACAGTCCGTCGCGGTGACGTTCGACCCGCACCCCAGGCTGGTGCACCTGCCCGAAGAACCCCTCGTGCCGATTGTGTCGCTGCCACAAAAAGTCCGACTTCTCGAGACCTGCGACCTCGATGCCACCCTGGTCATTCACTACACCCTGGACTTCGCGACGCAAACAGCACAGCAATTCGTAGAAAACGTGCTCGTGAAAAGTCTCAACGCACGCATCGTCGTCGTCGGTTCCGATACCCGCTTCGGCGCTGGAAACACCGGAGACATCAACACCCTGCGGCAGTTAGGCAAAGTCCACAACTTCGAGGTGGTCCAGGTCGATGACGTGGGAGAATCAGAACGTTGGTCATCAACATGGGTCCGCAACACGCTAGAAGCCGGTAAAGTCGCCCAAGCCAGCAGAATTTTGGGGCGCTACCACACGGTCGAAGGCGAAATTGTGCACGGACATGCGCGTGGTCGTGAATTAGGATTCCCAACCGCAAACTTTGCCACCGATTCACAAGGGATGATCCCGGCTGATGGTGTCTACGCCGGGTGGTTCACTGACGGCAAGAAGAACCAGTTACCCGCAGCGATATCCGTGGGCAGTAACCCGACCTTCAACGATGTAGTGCGCACCGTAGAAGCCCACGTATTTGACCGTCCCCAAGACGAAGCCCTCGACGAGTTCAATCTCTATGGTCAACAGTGTTCGGTGGCATTTGTGGCACGGCTGCGCGGGATGAAAGCTTTTACGGGAATCGATGATCTGATTGCCCAGATGGACACCGACGTCACAAAAGCCAGAGCGATACTCTCCGGCGAGGCCCCCGAAATCGATGCTCCTGATCCCAGGGGTAGCCGCTAAATGCACACGCGTTCTACGCGACCCGTCACGCTCAGCCAGGACACCAGACATCGCTACGGTCAGGCCTTTGACACGGACCAAGCCGACCTCTACCACGGTGTACGCCCCGGATACCAGACCGAAATCGTCGAGTTCTTGACGGATGAAGCACCAGGGCTCGCGATTGATCTTGGTGCCGGCACGGGAAAATTTTCCGCAACCCTTCTCGCCAGTGGGTGGGACGTTGTAGCCGTGGATCCGGCCGCGAACATGCTCGCAGTCCTGGCCGACCAACACCCCGAAACCACGACGATCGTCTCGGCAGTAGAAGCTCTGGATACTGCGCCGTGGTCCCAGCGTGCAGATCTCGTGGTAGCGGCACAAGCATGGCACTGGATTGACACACCACAGGGGAGCCAGAAAGTCATCGAGCTCCTTTCCACGACTGGAGTATTTGGTGTCGTGCACCACCAAATCGATACTTCGATTCCCTGGGTGTTGCGTCTGTGCAAGATCATGCATTCCGGAGATATTCATCCCATTGAACACCCGCCACACGTCAGTTCAGCATTCAGGAGACCGGTGGGACAATGGTGGCACTGGGAACAAGAACTTGGTGTTGAACAAGTCCACCAACTTATGATGACTCGTGCCTACTATCTGCGCGCCACGGAGAAACAACGTCAACGTATGCATGACAATTTGCGCTGGTATTTACTCGAATATCTGGGCTACGCACAGTCGTCGACCATCCGTATTCCGTATGTGACTGCTGCCTGGCGTATGCAACGAGCGAGTTAGGCGCCCCGCAGGGAAGGTGGTAAGCTTGGACGGTGGTGCACGCTGCGGTCCGCGGTGGCGTCGCCGGCCGATACGTCGGTTTCTATGATCGCGGTACAACTCTCAAGGAGTTTTAATGTCAATTTCCCGTGAAGTGAAACAGCAGATTATTGCCGAATACGCCACCCACGAGGGCGACACCGGCTCACCGGAAGTACAGGTCGCTGTACTGTCCCGTCGTATTTGGAATCTGACTCAGCACCTCAAAGGTCACCCACACGACCACCACACCCGCCGCGGCCTGATGGCTCTGGTTGGTCGCCGTCGTCGTATGTTGCAGTACCTCTACTCCGAAAACATTGAACGTTACCGTTCACTGATCGAACGTTTGGGTCTGCGCAAATAAGGTGAGACGCTTTTTGGGGGGCGGCGCTCCGGGAAAATATCCGGACGCCGCCTTGAAGTTTAACTAGACTAGTAACCGGTGCCAGAACGGCACCAAAGATATTTGCATCAAGCCTGTTTCGTTTCCCGGTCCTCGACAGTGGCCTCCGGAGCAACAGTTGCGGAGGCTTCGATCGAAGACCGACCTGCGGGTTTGATGCAAATTGTTTGAAAGGAGACCTATGGAAGGTCCAGAAATTCAATTTGCAGAAGCCGTGATCGATAACGGCAAATACGGTACCCGTACCGTACGATTCGAAACCGGACGCTTGGCCAAACAGGCCGCAGGCGCCTCAATGGTCAGCATTGACGAAGAAACGTCGATGCTCTCGGCCACGACCTTTGGCAAGAACCCGCGTGAAGGCTTTGACTTCTTCCCACTCACCGTAGATGTGGAAGAACGTCAGTATGCCGCGGGTAAGATCCCCGGTTCATTCTTCCGTCGTGAAGGCCGTCCACCTACGGATGCGATCCTGACCGCTCGCTTAATTGACCGCCCGCTACGTCCAGCGTTTGCCGACGGCATCCGCAACGAAGTCCAGGTCGTCGTCACCGTGACTTCAATTGCCCCAGATGAGCTGTACGACACCGTCGCGATCAACGCGGCCTCGATGTCCACTACCCTTTCCGGGATGGACTTCGCCGGCCCAATCGGTGCCGTTCGCATCGCACTCATTGCCGATGAAAATGGTGACACTCAGTGGGTCGCTTTCCCGAAGCACTCCCAGCTGAAAAACGCTGTATTCAATATGGCGGTAGCCGGTCGTGTATCCGATGACGACATCGCCGTGATGATGGTTGAAGCCGAGGCCACGAACGAAGCCTGGGAGCTGATCAACGACAAGAACGCTTCAGCACCAACCGAAGAAATCGTTGCCGAAGGTCTTGAAGCCGCCAAACCGTTCATCAAGGTGTTGTGCGAGACTCAGGCCGACCTTGCAGAGCGCGCACAAAAAGAACCTGTTGAAATCCCACTGTTCGTGGCATACCAGCAGGATGCTTTTGACGCAGTAGAAGATTATGCCGGTGAACGTTTGACCGAAATCTTCTCGATTGGTGACAAACAAGAACGCGAAACCGCTTCCGATGAATACCATAAGGAAGTCGTCGAAGCACTTGCCGGCGAAGGCAAACCATTCGCAGATCGTCAAGACGAGATCGTCAAAGCTTATGGCGCCGTAACCCGTCACATTGTTCGCAAGCGTATTTTGACCGACCAGGTGCGTATTGACGGACGTGGTCTGACCGACATTCGTCAACTGACTGCAGAGGTTGAAGTACTGCCTCGCGTGCACGGATCAGCAATCTTTGAGCGCGGCGAGACTCAGATCATGGGTGTCACCACGCTCAACATGTTGAAAATGGAACAGAACCTGGACTCCCTGAGCCCAGAAACTTCCAAACGCTACATGCACCACTACAACTTCCCGCCATACTCGGTGGGTGAAACCGGTCGTGTTGGTTCGCCAAAACGCCGCGAAATTGGTCACGGTGCACTGGCAGAACGCGCCATCCTGCCGGTGCTCCCATCTCGTGAAGAGTTCCCATACGCGATCCGTCAGGTCTCGGAAGCCCTTGGTTCCAACGGGTCCACATCAATGGGCTCGGTCTGTGCATCAACCTTGTCGCTCTACAACTCAGGTGTACCACTGCGTGCATCGGTTGCAGGTATCGCGATGGGGCTGGTCTCGGACACCGTCGACAACGAGACTCGTTATGCTGCGTTGACCGACATTCTGGGTGCCGAAGACGCCATGGGCGATATGGACTTCAAAGTTGCAGGCACCAAGGAATTCATCACAGCTATTCAGCTGGATACCAAACTTGACGGTATTCCAGCCGACGTGCTCGCTGCAGCCTTGACTCAAGCACGTGAAGCTCGCCTGCACATCCTATCGGTCATGGAATCCGTCATCGACGGAGCAGACGACATGAGCCCAACCGCTCCACGTATCCTGTCGGTCCAAATCCCGGTTGACAAGATCGGTGAAGTCATCGGCCCCAAGGGCAAGATGATCAACCAGATCCAAGAAGACACCGGCGCAGACATCAGCATCGAAGATGACGGTACCGTACTCATCGGTTCGGCCGAAGGTAAAGCAGCTGAAGAAGCACGCGATACCATCAACGCCATCGCCAATCCACAGGTCCCAGAAGTTGGTGAACGTTACCTCGGCACCGTCGTGAAGACCACCAGCTTCGGCGCGTTCATCTCCCTGACCCCGGGTAAAGACGGTCTGCTGCACATCTCCGAATTGCGCAAACTCAACGACGGTAAACGCGTTGACGAAGTCGACGACATCGTTGCAGTCGGCAGCAAACTCCAGGTAGAAATCACCAAGGTTGATGACCGCGGCAAACTCTCCCTGGTCCCAGTTGTTGACGAGGACGCTGAAGACGAAGGCTCAGAAAGCTAACTTCTCGCCTCAAAACTACCTATGCCGGGTTGAACTCAAGGTTCTGCCCGGCATAGGCCGTTAAGCCACTTATGGGGTAAACCCTCGGCCCCGATGTCTACTAAGATAAGACCCATGTCATCTCAAGCAGCTTCTACAACAGAGCCCATCAAAGTTGCACTCGTGGGTGCAACGGGAAAAATGGGGCAACACGCCATTGACGCGATTCATGCCGCAGACGACATGGAACTGGTGGCACAACTTGCCTCCCAGAGTCCATTGGCAGACATCACTGAGGCTGGCGCGACACACGTCCTCGATCTGACGGTTCCAGATGTCTCCTCAGACATTGCAGAATTCGCCGTCGCCAACGGGCTACATACTGTCATCGGAACTTCGGGGTGGACCGAAAACAAACGTGAAGTCCTGCAACGCCAGCTCGCAGAACAACCAAACGTCGGCGTATTGATCGCCCCAAATTTCTCGATCGGTTCTGTCCTGGCGACACGCTTTGCTGCCCAAGCAGCCCCGTACTTCGACTCGGTCGAGATTATCGAAATGCACCACCCGAAAAAAGTGGATGCGCCGTCAGGAACAGCCGTTCGAACAGCCGAGATGATTGCTGAAGCCCGTCAACAGGTGGGTGTTGGACCATCCCCGGATGCCACCGAACACGATCCAGATCACGCTCGTGGTGCCCAGATCGCTGGCATCAACGTGCATGCCGTGCGGCTCGCTGGATTGGAAGCGCACCAGGAAGTGCTCATGGGGACACCGGGTCAACAACTCGTCTTTCGCCATGACGCCTTCGACCGCTCGTCCTACATGCCCGGCGTGTTATTGGGCCTACGCACCGTGGCATCACGACCTGGCTTATCCTACGGGCTCGACTCCTACCTAGACCTGGACTAACACGTATGAAGAATAAGATTGCCGTTGCGCTGTTGACCGCCCTCACACTGCTCTTTGCGGTGTTAGCACTCTGGTCAGCAGTAGCGTTTATCGTCGCAGATAATTGGATCGCGAAGGTCCTTGGTGTCGCGGTGGTCGCCATTGTGATCGTGGGAGTATGGGCCCTGGTACGCGAAATACGTTTCGGTGCCAATACAGAGAAGCTCGCGCAGATTCTCGACGATGAAGGCAACTTGCCAGAAGACAATCTGCCCCGAGTGCGTGGTCGTATCGACCGCGCCGCTGCAGACGATGAATTTGAAACATACCGAGCCGAAACAACAGCTGATCCAGACAACTGGCGCAGCTGGTACCGTCTCGGCCTCGCCTACGACGCGGCAGGGGACCGCAAGCGAGCCAGAGCCGCCCTGCGCGACGCGATTACCATGTACCGCAGCGCCTAGCGTTTGCTACCGAAACCGTTGGAGACGTTGCGCAGTAGCGACTCCAATGGGCCCCGGGTGCCTGCAAGGAACACAATCGTCCCGAGGGCAGCCACCGTAAGCCAATGGATGATCAGCATGGTCCACGCTTGCGACCACATCGGGTCATCCACCGCCATCGTCTGCGACCATTCAGTAGGCCACAGACCCGTAACGATTACATGGACCACATAGGCGGTCAGTGCAACCATCCCAGTAGCCGTCAGCGGGAAAAGTACTCGACGCGCTAGCGTGACGCGCGTTATCACAAGAAACAGTCCAATGACCCCCAACGCTGCGCCTGCCGTGGAATAGACATCTAAAGGCGCCCCAGAATGCGGCACCGCCAAGCCGTACCACTGCGATGCGCCCATAACCAGATCAGTGTTGATTCCAGAACCGGTAGCAGCCACTGCTGACAGTTCGTGCAGACTAGTATTCGTGGCGTGAGCAATTCGGCCCGCAAACCCCTCGTCCGACAGGAACCATGAAGCGAGGCCGCGCGATGCCACATAGATCCCGGCGCCGGAAATGAGCAGCACCACACCGGTCTTGAGCTTGTTCAAATTCGCTCGCCCGATGGCCATGCCCACGAGCACGTAACCCAGAAACGAGATCACAGGGTAGTACCCGGTAAAGAGGATGTCCCACACGGTCAGCAATGGTTGCTGAATAATGTCCAGAATGGTCGGAGACGTCCACAATCGCCACTGGTCCACATATGAGGCGGTGCCCCCTGCCTGGAGTTGCATAAACCGGGTGAGGACTCCGTGCAGAAACGGCGCGACCACAATCCAGCTGATGGCTGTAATGGTCAGCGCGCGTCGCGAAAGATTGATGAACCACATGGCGGCAAGGAACAGCACACCGTAGTGGACCAGGATGATCGCGACGTTCGATCCGGCAAAGCCCAGCAACAACCCAATCACGATCAGTATCAGTGCGCGAACGGATAACTGCACTCTGGAAGTGACCACGTTCGTCGTATTTTTCGTCAGTAATGAGAGTCCAACCCCCGCCAACACCACGAATAGTGCAGAAGACACCCCCGTGAGGCTGGCTCCGACCCACGTCGGAAAAATATATCCGGCAGGATTCGACTGCATGAGTGGAAAAATATGGGTGGCGATCATCCCCAGGATCGCCACACCCCGCGCGGTATCCAACCCAGTAATGCGGCCGGGCGCATCAAGTCGACGCATATAAGCAACTTTCTCGCGTAATTTCGTCACCACAAATAGCATTTGTGTGACCTAAGGTGTTTTCACCCATTCTCACAGGTAGGCTTGAGACTATGAGTCAGACATTCCCAACACCTTCTCATGGTGACGCTTCAATGACCGAACCTCCTTTTGGCACCATGATCCCTGCAATGGTGACCCCATTTAGTGACGACGGCGAACTCGACATCAACGCCGCACAGTCCTTGGCGAACCACCTGGTCGATAACGGAGCAGACGGTCTCGTTGTCACCGGTACTACCGGCGAAACCTCTACGCTCACCGATGACGAAAACATCAAAGTATTCGAAGCAGTAGTGGAAGCAGTCGGTGGGCGTGCCAAGGTGCTTGGCGGAACCGGTATGAACGACACTGCTCACTCGGCGCACCTCTCCAAGCGGGCCGAAGCGGCCGGTGTCGACGGTCTGCTGCTCGTCACCCCGTATTATAATAAGCCGAATCAAGCGGGGATTCAGGCTCACTTCGAATACATAGCCTCTGCAACTGACCTGCCGGTCATGCTCTATGACATCCCGGGTCGTTCTGTGATGTCCATTGAGCCTGACACGCTGGTTGCCCTCGCGAAGCATGCCAATATTGTTGCCCTCAAAGATGCAAAAGCCGACTACCAGTCCACGACGCTAGCGCTGGCGAACACCGATCTGGCGGTCTATTCTGGCGACGACGGGTTAACGCTGCCGCTGATGGCTGCTGGAGCCGTCGGCGTGGTGTCGGTGTCTGGGCATGTGGCTCCCCGAACCTTCCGCGAGCTCGTCGATGCCGCCAATGCTGGTGACTTTGCTACGGCTCGGCAAAAACACTTTGCACTGGACCCGATCCAGCGTGCTGTGATGACCCACATCCAGGGTGCGGTCGCAGCCAAAACTGTTCTGCAATGGCAAGGCGTCATTCCGTCTGCCCGTGTCCGGCTGCCCCTCGTGGCAGCGACCGACCACGAAGCAGCTGTCATCAAAGCTGACCTTGCCGACGGCGGTATCACGTTCTAACCGTCCGAACCCCTGACTCATACTGACTTTATCGGAGGAAACACGCGACCATGACCGAAACCCACGTTTTGCCCCATCCACCCAAGCTGCAAAACGGTACTTGCCGTATCGTGCCGTTGGGGGGCCTTGGCGACATTGGTCGCAACATGACGGTATTCGAAATCAACGGCAAACTACTGATCGTTGATGCTGGAGTGCTCTTTCCAGAGGAAGTGCAACCGGGTGTAGATCTCATCCTGCCCGACTTCGACTTCATCAAAGATCGACTCGATGATGTCGTCGCTATCGTGTTGACGCATGGTCACGAAGACCATATCGGTGCCGTGCCATATTTGCTGCGGCTGAACCCGGATATCCCGCTGATAGGTTCACAGCTCACGCTCGCGCTGGTTGAGTCAAAACTTCAGCAACATCGGATTAAACCGCTCACACTGGAAGCGCAGGATGGTGGCCGCGAAAAACTCGGCCCCTTTGAGCTGGAATTCGTCGCGGTCAACCACTCCATCCCAGACTCCTTGGCCATCGCCATCCGCACTGAAGCCGGTACGATTTTGCACACCGGTGACTTTAAGATGGACCAGTTGCCCCTCGATGGCCGCATCACCGATCTGCGTTCCTTCGCTCGACTTGGTGAAGAAGGCGTCGACCTGTTTATGACAGATTCGACCAACGCCGAGGTGCCAGGGTTTACCCCGACTGAAAAAGATATTGGCCCGGTGATCGAGAACTATATCGGTAAAGCACAACGCCGAGTCATTGTGGCATCATTCGCCTCCCACATTCACCGTGTCCAACAGGTACTGGATGCGGCCGTTAAACATGGCCGCAAGGTCGCATTCGTTGGACGCTCGATGGTCAATAACATGGGTATTGCAGCCAAACTTGGCTACCTCGATATGCCTGAGGACACTGTCATTGAACTGAAACACGTCAACGATTATGAAGACCACGAGGTCGTGTTGATGTCAACAGGCTCGCAGGGTGAACCCATGGCAGCGTTATCTCGGATGGCCAATGACGAACACCGTCAGATCACGATTCAGCATGATGATTTGGTCATCCTCGCCTCATCGATGATCCCCGGCAACGAAAATGCGATCACGCGCATCATCAACGGGTTGATGAAACTCGGTGCCAATGTGATCCACAAAGGCAATGCCCACGTCCACGTCTCCGGACACGCCTCCGAGGGCGAACTGTTGTACTGCTATAACATCGTCAAACCCAAGAATGTCATGCCCATCCACGGCGAAACACGACACCTGATCGCCAACGGAAAAATTGCCCAAGCGACCGGCGTTACGGAAGAAAATGTCCTGATCACGGGGGACGGTGGAGTCATTGACCTCGTGGACGGCGTGGCACGGCAGGTGGGCGAAATTTCGTCGCAATACGTCTACGTCGACGGTCGTTCCATCGGTGCAGTCACCGAGGATGATCTGAAAGATCGCCAGGTATTAGGTGAAGAAGGTTTCATCTCCTGTATCGCCGTCATCGATCGCGAAACGCGTGCGGTCGTCTCTGGCCCAGAAATCCACTCTCGTGGCGTCGCCGAGGACGACGGGGTGTTCGACGCGATCAAACCAAAGATTGTTAAAGTACTCGACGAAGCCGCAAAGTCTGGCAAAGAACACTCGAAACACCAGTTACAACAGATGATGCGTCGAACCCTTGGATCATGGGTTGCCCGGAAGCTGCGCCGGAGGTCGATGATCGTCCCGATCGTCATCGAGTCGTAAACTTTTAGGCCGAAATTCCGTTGGATGCGACGTTGAGCCTGCAAAAGCGGTAGCCTAGGGGGTATGGCGACACGTACTTCCCCTGACCGTTCGTCGAAGAATAAGTCAACTTCGAAATCGAAAAAGACGACTGCGACAACGGAAGAAACACCTTACAACGTTACTGAGACCACCCAACCGTGGGTGGTTCGGGCGATCACGCGATTTTGGTCCGCGATGGCCACCCCCTTCGGTGGTGCCGTGCGCAAAATGGGCCCCGACGTTGCCATACCGGCCCAACAGCGCCGTGATGGGACAGGCTTTTTCGTCCTCATTCTCGCGTTGGTCATTGCCTGGACCATGTGGTGGGCACCAGCCAGTGATCCCGCAGTAGGGTCATTCATATTCCATATTGTGGCCGGTACCTTCGGTTGGTTCTCCATCCTGCTCCCACTGGTCTTACTAATCATCGCCGTACGTTTCTTCCGGTTCCCACAAGCCGATAGTGCCAATGGTCGGATCTTTTTTGGCCTGGCGTTTGCTACTGTTGCCGGCTCCGGCATCAGCCAACTGGTCTTCGAGAATCCATCCATGGGTGCCACCATGGAAGAGAAACTTACCTCCGGCGGCGTGGTGGGTTACCTCGTAGTGGACCCCCTGGCAACGCTGGTGACACCGGTACCGGTATGGATCTTGATGATTGTCATCGCGTTCTTCTCGGTCTTGGTCATCACAGCCACGCCGGTGGGAAGAATTCCCTCACGTATCGTCGGTGCCTACCACTGGCTCACCGGACAAGATGCGGTCACCACGACCTCAACCGAAGACACCGCGTATGACGAGCCACAACGCACCCACGATGACCACGATCAGTCATACCTCTACGAACACGAACGTGCGCCCAAAGAGAAGAAACGTCCCGGATTTTTCGCCCGACTCTTCGGTGCGAAGCCGACTGATGACGTGGACGCATCGGGGCAACCATTAGCCGGAGACGAAGCATACGCCTCCGCTGTTATTGATGACGGTAAACCCGCCGTTGAAATTTTGGACGAGTCCGATGAGGCGCCCAGCGCCGTCCCGCGGCCACAGACCAATCACGGGACCCAGGTTATGGACTTTGGCTCCTTATTCGATGCTGAAGCCGAGGTGGAGGGCGACGAATCCGCCACCGAAGCATACGGTGATATTGCACAAGGTGCCACACCGGAATCGACCGAGCCCACGGTTCCAGCTGGTGTTCGCCGTCCAACCGCTGACGAACTCGCGTTGCAACAGGCTCGTGAGGATGCCGGCCTCGCCGAGCAGGCCGCTCAGGTACCTGCCGCTGAAGTCTCGAAACCGGTGGCCAATATGCCCCCGATTCCAGCGCGCTCCGAACAGTTAGAACTCGACGGTGATGTCACCTACACCCTGCCAACAATCGATATGCTGCCGCAAGGGCCACCGCCGAAAGAGCGCTCTGAGGTCAACGATCGGGTTGTTGCAGCGCTGAATACGGTCTTTGAACAATTCAAAGTGGAAGCCGAAGTCACCGGCTTCTCCCGTGGTCCAACGGTCACCCGCTACGAAGTCGAGGTCGCCCCGGGGACGAAGGTGGAAAAAGTCACCAACCTGGAGCGCAACATCGCTTACGCGGTCGCCTCAACTGATGTGCGCGTGCTGTCACCCATCCCGGGCAAATCGGCGATCGGCGTAGAGATTCCCAACACCGATAAAGAAATCGTGGCACTGGGTGACGTCATGCGGTCCAACGCAGCGCGCAAAACAGAACACCCCATGGTCATGGGAGTCGGTAAGGACGTTGAGGGCGGCTATGTGATGGCCAACTTGGCCAAAATGCCGCACTTGCTCGTCGCTGGTGCAACCGGTGCAGGTAAATCAGCGTTTGTGAACTCCATGATCACCTCAATTTTAATGCGGGCAACCCCCGACGATGTCCGCATGGTGTTGGTCGACCCGAAACGTGTCGAGCTCACAGCCTATGAAGGCGTGCCACACTTGGTCACGCCAATCATTACCAACCCCAAAAAGGCATCCGAAGTGCTGCAATGGGTCGTTGAAGAGATGGACACCCGCTATGACGACTTGGCCCACTTCGGGTTCAAACATATTGATGATTTCAATAATGCGGTGCGTGCCGGAAAAGTCGAGTTGCCACCTGATTCCAAACGCAAGCTGAAACCGTATCCATACCTGCTGGTGATCATCGACGAACTCGCAGATTTGATGATGGTCGCCCCACGAGACGTTGAAGATGCCGTCGTGAGAATCACCCAGCTTGCCCGTGCAGCCGGTATACACCTGGTGCTGGCAACACAGCGGCCATCCGTCGATGTGGTCACCGGGCTCATTAAGGCCAATGTGCCCTCACGTTTGGCCTTTTCGACATCATCAGTGACCGACTCGCGAGTCGTGCTCGACCAGCCCGGTGCTGAGAAACTGTTGGGACAAGGTGACGCCCTGTTCTTGCCCATGGGGAAATCAAAGCCGATGCGTGTTCAGGGTGCCTGGGTCAACGAGTCAGAAATTCGAGACGTCGTTGATCACGTGAAGTCCCAGATGCAGGTTCAATACCGTGACGATGTACTGCCGGAGAAACAGGCGAAAGTTATCGACGAGGACATTGGAGATGACCTCGAAGACCTCCTCCAGGCCATCGAACTCGTGGTGACCTCACAATTTGGCTCAACTTCAATGTTGCAGCGCAAATTGCGAGTCGGATTTGCTCGTGCAGGTCGTCTCATGGATCTCATGGAGTCCCGCGGTGTCGTTGGACCCTCAGAAGGATCAAAAGCTCGCGACGTCTTGGTGAAACCAGACGAGTTGGCAGACGTCATCGGCAATATTAAAGGCGATGACACCCCATCGGCGGTCCCAGACCAAGTTGAACCCGCAGCAACACAAGCCTTCGATACACCGGTGGAGACTGACACACCGGACTACTATGACCCCAGCGACGACAGCGAATCCGAGGACGCATGGCAGCTCACGGGCAGGTAAGTGCATTCAATCTTCCAAATGTGCTCACCAGCGTTCGCATCCTGTTGGTCCCGTTCTTCGTTTGGGCTCTTTGGGAATCGGGTACATTCGGCGAAGACTCCATGCAGGCGCGCTGGGTAGCAGTCGCGATTTTTGCTGTGGCCATGTACACTGACAAGCTCGACGGCGATATCGCCAGAGCTCGAGGGCTGGTCACAAATTTTGGGAAAATCGCCGACCCCATCGCTGATAAGTTTCTTACCGGGGCCGCATGGATCACCATGTCCCTGCTCGAAGAAATTTGGTGGTGGATCACGATTGTGATCTTGCTGCGTGAGTGGGGGATAACTCTCATGCGGTTGGTTATGTTGCGGTCCAAGGTCATGCCGGCGAGCCGCGGCGGGAAAATCAAGACCGTGCTGCAAACTGTCGGCATCCTCGCGTTGCTTCTGCCGCTTGCGGCGTTTGTTGGCACCTGGTGGCTCTGGTTCGGATGGGTCATTGTCTTCGCGGCCATGCTGGTGACATTAGTGACCGGTCTCGACTATGTCATTAAGGCCATCAGAGCACCCAGGGAAGACTCAGCCGTGGGCAACTAGATAGGCAGGAACCATGCACGACCTTACCGATTTCACAGAAATTGTTGGACAGTTATCACACCAGAATCTTTCCATCGCCACGGCCGAATCGCTGACGGCTGGAATGTTGAGCTCAGCCATAGCCGACGTGCCGGGGGCATCGGCTGTATTCCACGGTGGGATCGTAGCCTATAACAACAACATCAAGCATCGACTGCTAGGTGTCTCTGTGGATACGTTGGCCTCTCGCGGGGCAGTTGACTCCGACACAGCAAAACAAATGGCTCACGGTGCTCGTCAGCGGTTTCAAACTGATATCGGCATATCGACCACGGGGGTCGCCGGGCCAGACCCGTCGGAAGGCAAAGCGGTCGGCTTGACGTTCATCGCGCTGGCATCAGAGGAAAACACAACCGTGAAATTGCTGCGTTTCGATGGCAACCGAGACCACAATCGACGTGCCACGGTGGCAGCGTGCGTCCAGCTGATGGCAGAATGGCTTGCAGAGCAAAAATGATGCTGCCCACACAACAACGCTTCGTCAGCTAACAACAGCACAACTCGGTAGGGCAAATAGTGTTCTATATCACATATAGCTGGGTTTGGGAAGAAATTTAAAAGAAATTGTTCCAATGGGGAACAAATTCGACAACACCCATGTTGTGTAATGGTAGAAGGTCTTAGAATCTTGCGCCCGCCGGGCACAGATTCGTATTGATACAGGAGATGGTGGATAAATATGATGAGAGAACCAGTCGTTGTTAATGGTGTAACCCGTTGGCTGAAAGCTGGCGAATCCTTGAATCAGCAGAACGAAGCCAAGGAACCCACTGTTCCTGTCCTGCGTGAAGAAATTGGCTACGTCCTACGTGACGTCCGTCAGCGCCAGGGTCGCACTCTCCGCGAAGTGTCACATGATGCTCGTGTATCGCTGGGTTACCTCTCCGAAGTTGAACGCGGACAGAAGGAAGCATCATCTGAGCTACTCAGTGCCATTACTGCCGCACTTGATATTCCGCTTTCAGTCATGCTGCGTGAAGTCTCGGACCGTATCGCGGTCGAAGAAGCAGTCCAGATTCCGGATACGATCCCGGCTGAACTCGCTCACCGATACGCGCAGCAACAACAGCAGGGACCCGGCTACAACCGTGGTGACCAACTCGCAAATCGCTAGACTTTCGACGACACGTCGCGATTCTTGAAACAGGCCGCAAGCTCTTACAGTACGGTAAAGAGCTTGCGGCCTTGATCTATGCCCACACCAACGCGAAGAGGTAACGACATGAGAGAATCGCAATTCTGGACCCTCATGGAAGACGAATTTGGTTCAGCAAACGCAGGGATCATCGCCAGTTCACTCGAACTGCCAGGACTGAAAGGTACTGCTCAAACGGCGCTGGCCACCGGCATAGCGCCGAGAGACGTCTGGGCAGCTGTGTGTGATCTCCACGAGATACCCACAGCGCGACGACTCGGCAGAGATATTGAACCCCGTGACACAGGTGCTGCGTAACACCTTCCGACACGCCGCCCAATGTTCGATATTCCCAGGTGAGTTTGTAGAATTATCCACAGGTTGCCGCCTAGCTCTCTCTGCCGTATCTGGGTTATCCACAATTTGGATGAGTTGGCTTATCGTGTCCGCGAAGGTTCTTAGACTGTAGAACATGGCAGCAAGCTAGTATGGCCTGCGATCGACAATTCAAGGAGTACACCGTATGTCTTCAAATACCAACCGCGATAAGGCACTAGATGCAGCACTCGCTCAAATCGATAAGAGTTACGGCAAAGGCTCGATTATGCGCCTCGGCGATGATGTCCGGGCACCAATTGAAGTGATTCCTACGGGGTCAGTGGGCCTTGATATCGCGCTGGGTATTGGTGGTCTGCCGCGTGGTCGTGTAGTCGAAATTTACGGTCCGGAATCATCAGGTAAGACAACTGTTGCGCTCCATGCTGTTGCCGAAGCACAACGCCAAGGTGGCATTGCAGCATTTATTGACGCTGAACATGCTTTGGACCCGGAATACGCTAAGAAGCTGGGCGTTGATACGGATGCGCTGCTCGTATCACAGCCAGATACCGGTGAGCAGGCATTGGAAATCATGGACATGCTGATTGGTTCCGGTGCGCTAGACATCGTCGTGATTGACTCGGTCGCAGCCCTGGTGCCACGTGCCGAAATTGAAGGCGAAATGGGAGACTCCCACGTTGGTCTGCAAGCTCGTCTTATGTCCCAAGCGCTGCGAAAAATTACTGGCCGACTCTCACAGTCCAAGACCACCGCAATGTTTATCAACCAGCTACGCGAAAAAGTTGGCGTCTTCTTCGGGTCACCAGAGACGACCACCGGTGGTAAAGCTCTGAAATTCTATTCCTCTGTGCGTATCGATATTCGGCGTATCGAAACTTTGAAGGAAGCTGGCAACCCTGTTGGTAACCGCACACGGGCAAAGATCGTCAAGAACAAAATGGCCCCACCGTTCAAACAGGCTGAATTCGACATCCTGTACGGTGTTGGTATTTCTCGCGAAGGCAGTCTCCTCGATATGGGCGTCGAACACAACATTGTGAAGAAATCCGGTGCCTGGTACACCTACGATGGCGATCAACTTGGACAGGGCAAGGAAAACTCTCGACGCTTCTTGAAAGATAACCCGGATCTTGCCCTCGAGATTGAAGAACGCATCAAATCCGCTATGGGTCT
This sequence comes from Yaniella soli, assembly GCF_054782375.1. Classification (NCBI taxonomy): domain Bacteria; kingdom Bacillati; phylum Actinomycetota; class Actinomycetes; order Micrococcales; family Micrococcaceae; genus Yaniella; species Yaniella soli. Next base: position 24,091 of record NZ_BAAGSP010000015.1, on the reverse strand, counting down.
TGGGGCCGAAGCCGTAGAGGACGATGAAGAAGTCGAGTTGAAAGCTGTCAAAGACGGCTAAGCCCCATGCAGGAACAGGACGATGATAAGACCGATCTGCAGCAGCAGGCGCGAAATATCATATTGCGTCAGCTGGCTGCTGCGCCCAAAACTCGACATCAGTTAGCGGAAAAACTTCGCCAACGAGAGATCCCTGAGCAGGTCATTGAAGAAGTCTTAGATCGCTTCGAAGAAGTTGAGTTGATCGACGATGCTTTGTTTGCTGAAAGTTGGGTTCGTTCGCGACATCGCTCAAAAGGGTTGGCCCGCCGCGCATTAAGCATGGAGCTGCGCCAACGCGGAGTTGATGACGAAAGCACCGAGATTGCCCTGGAACAGTTATCAGACGAAGACGAACGGGCCAAAGCACACGAGTTGGTGGTCCGAAAACTTACTCGGGCCACCGTCCCGTCATCAACAGATCCCGACGACCGCAAACAACACGATAGAATGGTGCGACGCCTGGTAGGCATGTTGTCTAGAAAAGGCTACGCACCAGGTCTCGCGTTCAGTATCGTGACTGATGCTATGAACGCACACGACCTTGATACCCTCGAAGAATGAAAACACTGTGACTCAAGCTGCGATTGCACCCACCACACAACGCTCGTATGAGATTCGGACGTTCGGATGCCAAATGAATGTCCACGATTCCGAGAGAATTTCTGGTCTCTTAGAAGAACGCGGATACACAGTGGCTGATGCTGAAGCCACACCCGATCTCGTGGTATTCAATACCTGTGCAGTGCGTGAAAACGCCGCAAATAAACTCTATGGGCACCTCGGTAACCTCAAGGTCGTCAAGGATGAACATCCTGGGATGCAAATTGCTGTAGGTGGCTGCCTGGCCCAAAAAGATCAGGACAGTATCGTTGAGCGAGCTCCCTGGGTGGATGTTGTTTTTGGCACGCACAACATCGGGTCACTCCCGGTGCTACTAGAACGTTCGCGTCACAATGAGTCTGCACAAGTCGAACTCTTGGAAGCATTGGAAACATTTCCTTCGACCTTGCCCACGAAAAGAGAGTCCAGCTACTCTGGTTGGGTTTCCATTTCGGTGGGTTGCAACAACACCTGTACGTTTTGTATCGTTCCATCCCTGCGTGGAAAAGAGAAAGATCGCAGGCCTGGAGACATTCTGTCCGAGGTACAGGCACTTGTGGACGACGGTGCCGTGGAAGTCACCTTGCTTGGTCAAAACGTGAACACTTACGGTGTGGAATTCCGTGATCGTCAGGCTTTCTCGAAACTCCTGCGAGCCACAGGCGACATTGAAGGTCTGGAACGCGTTCGGTTTACGAGTCCGCACCCCGCATCATTTACCGAAGATGTCATCGATGCAATGGCCGAAACTCCTAATGTTATGCCGCAGCTGCATATGCCCTTGCAATCCGGTTCAGACACGATTTTGAAAGCCATGCGTCGCTCCTATCGATCAAAACGATTTCTCGGAATTTTAGACAAAGTTCGTGAACGCATCCCACATGCGGCCGTCACGACAGATATTATCGTAGGTTTCCCGGGTGAGACTGAGGAAGATTTCCAACAGACACTAGACGTCGTGGAGGCTTCTCGATTTTCTATGGCCTACACCTTCCAATATTCTCAACGTGCAGGAACGCCTGCTGCAGAAATGGGAGACCAGATCCCAAAAGAAGTCGTGCAAGAACGCTTTGAACGCTTGGTCGCCTTACAAGATCGTATAGCGGCGGAAGAATCGGCCAAGCGCGTCGGGACAGAACAAGAAGTACTGGTCACCAACGATACCGGTGCACGAGGCGAACAAACCGGACGCCTCACTGGGCGGGCACCAGATAACCGTCTCGTGCACTTTAGCCTCCCGCACGGCGTGGAAACTCCGAGGCCCGGTGATTTCGTGACAGTGCCAATCACCGAAGCGTACTCGTATCACCTCATTGCTGATCCGACCAGTGCAGAAGAGTATTGCGTCCGCCGCTCTCGTGCAGGAGACGCCTGGGATCGTCGGCAGGCCGAATCGTGTGGTACTGGCTCGTCGGTACCAACAGCTGGTGTCAACCTCGGGCTGCCGAGCTTGCGTGTCGACGCATAATAGACCGCCAGTTGTGGCGCTTGTCGGAGCCACGGCAACAGGAAAATCTGATCTGGCCGTGGCCCTGGCGCAGGCAGTCGATGGTGAAATTATTAATGCTGATGCCATGCAGTTCTATCAAGGCATGGACATTGGTACGGCGAAAATCACTGAAGCCGAACAGCAAGGTATTGTTCATCATCTGCTGGATATATACCCGCTGCATGTCGAGGCAACTGTCGCCGGGTTTCAAACGCAAGCTCGAAATACGATTACGGATATTCGAACCCGCGACAGAATACCGATTTTGGTCGGCGGATCTGGCCTGTACGTCCGAGCAGCGCTGGACACTTTAGAATTTCCGCCGACCAATACTGCGCTACGCCAACAACTCATCGGGGAAGTCGAGTTGTCAGGTATCGACCATCTGGTCAAGGAATTGCAAACAGTGGATCCCGATGCCGCCCACCGGCTCAGCGATGAGCGACGAATCATTCGTGCAGTAGAAGTGCATCGACTCACGGGTCGACCCTTCAGCTCATTCATGCCGCAACGCGAATATCATCCGGATACCCAGCCGGTAGTTCAAATTGGGTTGAGTATTCCCCGTACGCTATTGCACGAGCGAGTCGAACAACGGGTTTATAAGATGTTCGACGCAGGGTGGGTCGAAGAAGTGAGTCGTCTGCAAGACGCCGGACTGGCCCAGGCCCCAACCGCTTCGAAGGCTATTGGGTACCGCCAAATGCTGGACTACTTGGCCGGTTCCATCACCAAAAACGAAGCAATCGAATCTACAATAGTAGCCACGCGGCGATTTGCCCGTCGCCAAGAAACTTGGTTTAAAGCCGATCACCGAGTTCACTGGATTGATACACAATCCGATGATCTCGTGGCAGATGCTTTAACCGTCATTGAATCACGCTAGGGTGCACTCATGACCGCTAAATCACAGCCACTGCACGAGCAAGGCTTGCTTCGTCAAACTCTTGCTGGGACTCGGTTTGTTAAAATCGCGGGCCCGGTAGGGGACTGGATCGTGTTCTATGATGCCGCGGACGCAATCACGCTCACAGAAAAACGCGTTATCGCTCTCTGCGACAGGGTGGGTGGCGTTGGAGCCAGGGGAGTCGTGCTGATAGCCCCGGCCCAAGACTCCTCGAGCGGGACCACCCCGCAATCCCGTATCGAGGCGTGGCACGCTGACGGCGCACCAGCCCACAACATGACCGAGCCAGCACGTGCCGCGACCTGCGGCCTGGCTGTCTTGAATAAAATTTCGGTCGAGGAAACCAGCCATCACATCTTCGAATCCAACTTTGGGCCGATTACTACGGTCTATACACCTTCATATATTGGTGTCGACATTGGACAATGGGCGTTTACTGAACCGAATACGGCCGAAGCAGCAGGCTCAGACGTACTCGTGATGGCGGCAGGACTCACTGATCCACGACCGGGGCTAAGCGTGCACATCCAAACCAACCATGTCACCATTGCCGTGGAATCAGTGCACGAGCTTGAAACCATCGATCTTGAGCAGCAACCTTCCCTTGAGCCGCCCCCTACCATGCCAACCAGCACCAGTTTCGTCGTACCCCAAGATCCCCTGATGGACGAGCAAATGGGCCAGCTTCGACTGCGGAGCTACACAGAAAATCGGAACGATCACGATCTTGCATCCGCCGCTGCCGCTGCGACCGTCGCATTTCAAACTTGGTCAGGGCTCAAGCAGCTAAAGATTTGGAATGTGGCAACCGGACACGGCGACATCGTCGTCCAGATGCACGAGAAACAGCGGCTGTCGACCTTCGCTAAGCTATCGACTGCATTCTTTGGCACACTCTAGGCACGCTCGATATGCAAAATACGGAACCCTTTGTCCGTTGCCGGCCGCCGAACTGTGAATTCCCCAGGACTGTGCTCATCAAGCATCTTGGCAATCCAAGGCATCAGGGAATCGGCTCCAAGTTTCTTTGCCACCACCAACCAAGCGTGTCCACCATGATTAAGTACCGGCAACCAGCGTGACAAAATCTCATGCAGTGCTTGCTTGCCGATACGGATTGGTGGATTCGACCAGATCACGTCAAAACGCGCATCCTCAGGCACTTCATCAGGATGTTGCACGGTGATGTTGTCCACGCCGAGACGCGCTGCATTGGAAGCTGTCAGACTCGCAGCACGTTCGTTGACTTCGATAGCCGTCACGCGAGCGTCCGGAGCGAGGAGCCCCATCGTCAGAGCGACGGGCCCCCACCCAGAACCGATATCTAAAAACTCTCCGGCCGTAGGTGGATGGGGGACGTTGTCGAGCAGCACTGCCGTGCCGCGATCAAGGCCATCGGGCGAGAAAATGCTCCCGGCAGTTTCGACTTCGAAATCTTCTCCAGCCAGTTTCACCTCGACGACGCGTCGACGTGCTTGTCCGATGGGCGCAGCAGAAAAATAGTGATCGTTCATCGTGCTTAGTCTAATACGACCAAGGCCACCAATTGTTGCCATTCCGGGGTGCTGCGGTGAACGATCGCTGGAATACTACACCTCAAGATTGTGTTGTATTGCTTACAAGAGTGCACAAAACATCACGCGGGTCTCTCCACATTCGTGGCTGATCTCGAGTCGTGGAGCGTCACGTGTGAAAGACTACAATTAAGGAATAGAACCTCTGCACAAGGAGAAAATGGTCACTCAACACGAACCCACTGATCCTCAAGTTGATCAGCAAGTCAAAAAGCTGATCGATCGGATCTTATCTGCCGAAGATGCGAAAGCTTCGCACACCCAGGCGGACGATGAGTATGCGAAAAATGCTCAGGCGCTTGATGCCGGGGGATCGAATTACACTGAATTCGATGGTGATCAATTCGAATTGGCCCAGCGCCATGCCCTGCGGCGTGTGGCCGGATTATCCACCGAACTGGAGGATGTCACCGAGGTTGAATATCGTCAGCTTCGCTTGGAGAATGTTGTGTTGGCGGGGCTGTGGACCGAAGGCACAGTAACCGAAGCCGAGCACTCCCTGCGTGAATTGGCCGCACTTGCCAACACTGCCGGGTCGACTGTGCTCGACGGGATCATCCAACGACGTCACGCGCCAGATCCGGCAACTTTTCTCGGTCGAGGCAAAGCAGAACAACTCGCTGACGTTGTGCGCGAGCATGGGGCAGATACGATCATCGTTGACACCGAATTGGCGCCATCACAACGTCGCGGGCTCGAAGATGTCTGCCGTGTTAAAGTCATTGACCGTACGGCACTGATCCTCGATATTTTTGCCCAACACGCTCAATCTAAAGAGGGTAAGGCTCAAGTCGAGCTAGCCCAGCTGGAATACCTGCTGCCACGACTGCGCGGTTGGGGCGAATCTATGTCTCGTCAGGCCGGCGGTCAGGCCGCAGGCGGTGCTGGGATCGGCTCGCGTGGCCCCGGTGAGACGAAGATTGAACTCGACCGTCGTCGAATCCGCGATCGGATGGCGAAACTTCGTCGCGAAATCAAAGGCATGAAAAATGCTCGCGAGACGAAGCGAGCTCGCCGACGTCGTAATCAGGTCCCGTCTGTAGCCATCGCGGGGTATACAAACGCTGGAAAGTCCTCGATCCTCAACCGTTTGACCAAAGCTGGCGTCATAGTAGAAAACGCTTTGTTTGCTACGTTGGACCCGACGGTCCGATCCGCTGAATCAATTGACGGTGTTGCGTATACGCTCACCGACACGGTCGGTTTCGTTCGGCAGCTTCCGACTCAGTTAGTTGAGGCATTTCGATCGACGCTGGAAGAAGTCGATGAAGCGGATCTGATTGTGCATGTTGTTGATGCCTCTCATCCAGAGCCTGAAGCTCAGATTATGGCTGTTCGACAGGTCTTCGCCGAGACACAGATCGCAGACATTAGTGAACTCATGGTCTTCAACAAAGCAGATGCGGCAGACCCACTTGTGCTGGCGCGATTGCAACGGAAATATCCGCAGGCGCTGATTGTCTCGGCTGCATCGGGCGAAGGATTCGCACAGCTGGAGGCGGCAATCGCCCAGCGACTACCACGTCCCAGTGTGCACCTGGATTTGTTAGTGCCTTATACCGACGGCGATGTCGTGCACCGACTACACTCGGATGACACTGAAATTTTGACGGAAACTTATGAACCAGAAGGTACTGCGATGACCGTGCTGGTCTACCCCCAAGACAAGGACAATTACCTCAGCTATGTCCGGTAACCAACCGGTAGACACCAAAGCAGCCAGCCAAGCGCAAACGCAAGTGAGCGCCTGGTTGGCTGATGTCGTTGACGAACTCGGCGGTCAGTCTCGACCCGGTCAACAACAGATGGCCACCGAAGTCACTCAGGCCCTGGAGACTGGTACCCACCTCTTGGTTCAAGCGGGCACGGGGACCGGTAAATCCCTTGCATATTTGGTGCCGTCAGTGGACTATGCGCTCGGAAGTGATTCTCCGGTGGTCATCGCAACCGCAACACTTGCGCTACAAAGCCAAATCATCAATCGGGACCTACCCCGTCTCCTGGAGACGTTGAGCCCGGCACTGCCGCGAAGCGTCGATGTCGCGTTGCTCAAGGGCCGAGCAAACTATGTGTGCAAGTATAAGTTGAATGGTGCAGCAACTGAACCCGATGATGACAGTCTGCTTGGTTCGACAGATGTCACTGGTCAACCACTGTCACAACTGGGTGATGAAGTCATGCGCTTACGTTCCTGGGCTGAGGATACTGGCACCGGAGACCGCGATGATCTCAAACCGGGTGTCACGGATGAGGCATGGCGGCAAGTATCCGTCTCAGCACGCGAATGTATTGGTGCGTCCAAATGCCCATTTGCCGATGAATGTTTTTCTGAGTTGGCGCGTGAGGCCGCGGGTGAGGCTGACATTGTTGTCACCAACCATGCTATGCTCGCGATCGCGGCGTTCGAGGACCTCAACATTATGCCTGACACCGATGTGATCGTGATTGACGAAGCGCACGAACTCACCGACAGAGTCACTTCGGCGGTCACCACTCATTTGTCCGGTCCAATGATCCGCAGCGTGGCAAAGCAGGCGAGACAAGATGCCTCGGTTGTGGCCACAGATCTTACCGATGCTGCGGTGGCACTGGAAGCCGCATTCACCCCGGCCCCCACCGGTTGGTTTTCACAAGGACTCAACGAGCACCAGCTGACCGCGCTGGAAACTGTGCGGGAAGAAACACGGCACATGCTGAGTGACCTGAAAGAAACCGGCAGCGCAGACTCGGAGGACTCCGAACGACAGCTCACGAAAAACCGTTTGACCGAGATTCTCGACACCGCCGAGCAACTGATTTCAGCGGGATCACAACCCCAGTCAGACACCGTCGTGTGGGCAACCCGACCATCGCATTTTGAACCCGGCCAGGGCTGGGTCGAAGCAGACCCGCATGGAGCGCCGCTGCTCTATGCTGCACCATTGTCTATTGCAGGTAAATTCCGAGACAAACTGCTCAACGAGACCACAACCATCCTCACGTCAGCAACCCTGGCTGTTGGTGGCAAGTTTGACGCGATCACCGGCGATTTAGGATTCACCCTCAACGGGGGAACCAAGTACAAGACGCTTGATGTCGGTAGCCCCTTTGACTATCCGAAGCAGGGCATACTCTATGTCGCCGATGATCTGCCGAAGCCGGGACCACAGCCATCAATGCAATCACATGATCGGCTCGAACAGCTGTTGAAAGCATCCAACGGGGGAGCGCTATGTCTGTTCTCCTCGCGTAGTGCGGCAAAAGCGGCAGCAGAAGAAATGCGCTTACGTTTCGGCAAAGACCTGAACATCCTCGTTCAAGGCGAATCCACACTGTCTGGTCTCATCGATGAGTTCACCGACGACACCAGTGCGTGCCTTTTTGGGACGCTTACCTTGTGGCAAGGGGTCGATGTGCCAGGGGACGCGTTACGGCTGGTCACCATCGATCGCATTCCCTTCCCACGCCCAGATGACCCGTTGGCTTCGGCCCGGGCACGCTATATCAGTCAACGCGGCGGCAACGGTTTCATGTCCGTGTCGGCTTCTCACGCGGCAGTCCGGCTAGCCCAGGGCGCAGGCCGCTTGATACGTTCAACGTCCGACCGCGGGGTGGTCGCTGTGCTTGATTCGAGACTGGCCACTGCCGGTTATGGTGGATTCTTAAAAGCTTCTATGCCGGATTTCTGGGCCACGCGCTCGACCGAGCAGGTTTTAGGCAGTTTGCGGAGACTCTCTGCCAAGCTATAAAGCAGCTACCGGCCTCGTCGTTGTGCGTCTTCGGATCCTTATCCTGTCCTACCTGGTTGTTTCAATGAGTACATACGAAGTGTCACTCACAAAACGCCAGGAGGGTATCGATGAGCACTATGACGAACACGGGTTCGACCACCTCGACACTCACTTTGACCTGCAAAGGCCGCCGCACGATTCGAACACTCATCGTGATTGGGAGCCTCACAGTGGCCGGTGTGCTAACGGTTGTCCTGTGGTTTGGACTGCCAGGATCTTCTGCGGTGGCCTCCGACGGTTCTGAGCCAGAGGTGTACCAACAAATCATTGTGCAACCCGGGGATACGCTGTGGGAAATTTCTAGCAGGTTATCCCACGACTCAGACCAAGCCGTCGTGTTGGAAAAAATCCTGGAATACAACAGCCTGGAAACTTCCCATCTAGAAGTCGGTCAACCGCTCTATGTGCCGGCCGTGGAATAGTCGTCTGCTGTTCATCGGCGTCACTCGCGGCTCTCAGTGTATCGTCACGGCTATGCTATAGCCGTGACGAATCAGCATGAACACGCGAACACTACAGCCCTTGAAGCTCTGCCACTTCGAGACAATCTGCGCGGACAATCACCCTATGGTGCACCGCAGCTTGAAGTGCAGCACCTTCTCAACACCAACGAGAACACTCACCCGGTGCCGCAGCGTGTTGCCGACGCCATAGGCACTGCCGTCCACGAGGCTGCTGCTTCGCTGAACCGGTATCCGGACCGTGAATTCACTGAACTGCGGCAACGTTTAGCGGCATATGTCGGCCACGGCCTGACACAAGACAATATCTGGGCTGCCAACGGATCCAACGAGGTACTGCAGCAAGTTCTGCAAGCATTTGGCGGACCTGGTCGCAGGGTCTTGAGCTTTCCGCCGACCTACTCGATGTATCCGTTGTTGGCGTCGGGAACGAATACCGAATACATCAGTGGTCTCCGGGGCGCAGATTTCACGCTAACGCCTAACTCTGCGGCTCAACAGGTCAAAGAAACCCAGCCGGATATCGTCTTTCTATGCTCACCAAATAATCCCACCGGTACCGCACTTGGTCTGGATGTGGTGGAAGCCGTCTATGAAGCTGGTCAAGAATTCAACACCATGGTTGTCGTTGATGAAGCATACGAAGAGTTCTCCTTGGATGGCACCCAATCAGCGCTGACATTATTGCCGGGTCGCGAACGGCTTATCATTTCACGCACCATGTCCAAAGCATTTGCACTCGCCGGGGCCCGGCTTGGATACCTCGCGACATCACCTCAGGTAACGGATGCATTGCGGCTCGTACGGCTCCCGTATCATTTATCAGCGATTACACAAGCAGCAGCCAATGCAGCACTCAAACATGTTGACGTGCTGCTCGGGACCGTCGATGAAATCAAATCTCAACGTGACCGCATCGTCGATGAGCTCCAGCAGATGGGCCTGAGCCCGGCAGTGTCGGATTCAAACTTCGTGTTTTTTGGCTGGTTCGAGGACGCCCATGCAGTTTGGCAAGGTCTCTTGGATCGCGGAGTGTTAATCCGCGACGTAGGTATACCACACCACCTTCGTGTCACTGCCGGTACCGCAGAAGAAACGACCGCCTTTCTCGTTGCGCTGCGGGAAGTAATCGCCGCCTAGAATAGCCTGCAACTACCGCGTACGAATTAGACTATGAATTTGCATACCAAAACCGCCGAATAAGGAGCTTCCTGACCTCAATGGCAGCTGAACTGATCTCTGGTCGTAAAGCCTCGATGACACGAACGACGTCAGAATCTGATGTCTATGTCGAGCTTGACCTCGATGGCACCGGCACATCGGACATTTCCACCGGAGTGCCGTTCTACGACCACATGCTTGATGCTCTAACGCGGCATTCTCTGATGGATCTGACCGTTCAGGCAACCGGGGACACGCACATCGATGTCCACCACACTGTCGAAGACGTCGCGATCACCCTGGGCGAGGTATTCAAAGTCGCCCTCGGAGATAAGCGCGGCATTCGCCGCTATGGTGAGTCAACCATCCCGATGGATGAAGCGCTCGCCCGCGCCGTGGTTGACCTGTCTGGCCGCCCATACTTTGTGCACGAAGGTGAGTCCGAAGCTCAGATCTACCATCTGATTGGCGGACATTTTACCGGTGCGCTCACACGGCATGTTTTCGAGTCATTTACTTTCCACTCCGCAATAAACGTGCACGTCGACTTGCTGCGTGGACGCGATCCACACCACATTGTCGAAGTGCAGTTCAAGGCTCTTGCCCGAGCCCTGCGTCAAGCCATCGAACAAGACCCCAGAGTAGAAGGTATCCCGTCCACGAAGGGTGCGCTGTAGTGACCAAAGACAATCCAACCGTTGCCATTGCTGACTATGGCATCGGCAATCTGGGTTCTCTGGTTAATGCACTGCAACACCAGGGGGCACGTGTCGTCGTGACTGCTGACGGCAAAGAACTCGTCGAAGCCGACGGGATGGTCCTACCAGGAAATGGTGCGTTTGCTGCGTGTAAAACGGCCATGGAAAACCTTAGTATCCCGCGCTGGGTGGGCCAGCGCGTGGCAGGTGGGCGTCCAGTCTTGGCGGTGTGTATAGGACACCAAATGTTATTTGAGGCATCGACAGAATTCGGCGCCCATGAAGGTATGGGCGAATGGCCAGGGACCGCAGAAAAATTGCGTTCTAAAACCGTGCCGCATCTGGGGTGGAGCGAAGTTCGTCCGGCCCACGACAGCCACCTGTTTGCAGGAATTGAAGACGAACGCTTTTATTTCGCCCACTCCTACGCCGTGCTGGATTGGAACTTCACGCAAGAAAATGAGTCGATGTTCCCACCCCAAGTGTCTTGGGCAAGCTACGGTGGGGACTTCATAGCTGCAGTCGAGAACGGTCCGCTAACCGGCGTACAGTTTCACCCAGAACTCTCGGGTACTGCGGGTCTGACACTGCTCAACAACTGGTTAGGAACGTTATAGATGCCTTGGTGGTCCACCCTGCTGCTGGCACTCGGCGGTATTTTACTTGGGGGTGCCTGGTCCCTGCATCGTCAAAAGGCGCCCATTTGGGTGCGAATTACCTTCGTGATCTTGGCTGCACTGGCAATTATCGCCGCATTCTTTACCGTCCCATGGGCTGACTAACACACTGGAGAAACATGACCTCACCACTCGAACTTTTACCCGCCGTCGATGTACAGGACGGCCAAGCGGTCCGACTCGTACAAGGCGAATACGGCACTGCCACCAATTACGGTGACCCATTTGATGCGGCGATCGGTTGGCAACAGGCAGGGGCCGAATGGTTGCATCTCGTCGACCTCGACGCAGCCTTTGGTCACGGGAACAATCGCGACATTATCCGTCGGATTACCGAAGAACTCGGCATCAAAATTGAACTGTCAGGTGGGCTACGTGACGATGCATCCCTAGAGGAAGCCCTGTCGATGGGTGCGACCCGCGTGAACCTCGGCACCGCAGCACTCGAAAATCCTGAATGGACCGCAAGCGTCATTGACAAGTATGGCGATAAAATCGCGGTGGGTCTTGACGTGCGGGGCCAAAAACTTGCAACCCGTGGATGGGTTGAAGAAGGCGGGAACCTGTGGGACGTGCTAGCGCAGCTGGAAGAAGCTGGCTGTGCCCGGTATGTAGTCACAGATATCACCAAAGATGGCACACTGACCGGCCCAAATACTGAGCTGCTCGGCCAGATTGCTGAACATACCGGCAAACCGGTTATAGCTTCGGGTGGTATTTCTACCCTCGAAGATATTGCAACGTTGGCAAGCATGGTTGACCGGGGCATTGAAGGTGCAATCATCGGTAAAGCACTCTATGCGGGACAATTCACGCTGCAGCAGGCACTGCATGTTGCAGCGGGAGCTTCGGTGAAAGACGTTTAGATCCACGATGCAGGAAAACCCCCAGCTGCCAGGCCACATTCAAGCAGCAATTGATCGCAACCTCTCCCGACAACACCGTGATGCCTTCGGGCGGCCAACAGACTCGGCGGGGACCGCCTGGGAAGGGCGCGATCTGTCCGGTACGGGCATCGATGGCTCATCGAACCCGCTGCACGCCTTCGACACGGATGACGGATTAGAAGATGAAGCATGGACAAAAGTTCGCCAGGATCTCATTGACGGCAATGCCGATGAAAAAGACGTGTTCAAAGTCTTAGAGAACATCAGGGTGTTTGCAGCAGTGGTCCCGACCGTTGCAGAAACAACGTCCCATACCCACCATGACGAGCACGGCCATGCGCACACCATCGAATCTGATAAAGAATCCGATGTTGCGCTGGTATCGTTGAAATCCGCTGACGGACGCGGGACGTTGCCTGTGTTTACGTCTATTCCCAAACTCACGGCTTGGCACAAAGATGCCCGTCCAGTGGCAGTATGGATGCCGCGTGCTTGTCTTAGTGCGGTCGATGAGGGCAACGAGCTCGTGGTGATCGACCCTGGCGCCCACGTCACCTATGTGGTGCGGCGGCCTGAAGTTTACGCCCTGGCACAACAAAAAGACTGGACCCCCTCTTATGAGGATGTCCAGATCGCCCGGGAGCTTTCCACGCTGACAGATCTCGTTCCGGGCCTTAAACAACTTGCGATGGCCCCGGGCCGTGGTGTGGCAACTCAAACATCCGACGGTACCGTGATTGCCGGTGGGGGAGCAGGACCAGAACTTGCCCTCGTCGCGACACCACATGATCCGACCGATGCGGTAGGCAATAAGCTCATGTTGTCGACACTGCAGTCTCTGATTGCCGATCAGGAACTGCTTGCGCACCGAGCCGATACGGTAGAAATCGTGCTCGGCGCCGCGAGCTAGTTAATCTTCGGTGACCTCGTCAAGGTTCGCTGCGACCTGGCCAAAAGTCTGGTGCACCATGGCCAACTGTTCGTCAGAGACCGCGTCGGTAAACAGATTTTTCACACCCTTTGCGTGGATGACTGAAGCGCGACGAAACATCGTGCGACCTTCTGGTGTCAGCTCTGCCTGCCATGCACGGCCGTCTTGTGGGCATTTCACCTTTTTTACCAGCCCGCGTTCGGACAGCACTTTGACCTGATAGGTCAACCGCGACGGTGAAAAGACGATCGCGTCAGCAAGCTGACCCATCCGCATCTGACCCTCAGGCGCCTCGGACAGCAGGAGCAGCATGTTATATTCACTCAGCGTGAGACCCAAGCGCTGTTTGAGTCGTTTCTCTAAACGATCGAGTAACCGTGCGGTCGTTTCAAAATAGACGCGGAACCCCGGGCCGAGTGGTTGCTGCAGCTGTTCAGGCGTCAAATCCGTTGAGGAGTTGGTCAAAGGGAATCACCTCCAATTCCTTTGGTTGGGAGCTCGCGCGTCGCGGACGCGCCTCAAGACGGGCAACTACATCCGCCAGGTCGTCACCCGCACGCTGGATACGACGACTCAAATACGCCACATTCGAGTGGTGGTCATCGCCGACGGCGCCTCCCGCGGCACCCCAATCCTCAGTTGCAGCATAGACGCCGGTGGGCATCACCCGCATCCGCAGATACGAGAAGAGCGGACGCATGGAATTATCAATGACTAAAGAATGGCGCGGACTACCGCCCGTAGAACCAAGTTGGATGGGCACGCCGGTGAGCGCCTCGTTGTCTACCAAATCCCAGAAGGATTTAAACAGACCCGAATAGGATGCTTTGAACACCGGAGACACCGTGATGATCCCGTCGGCTTGTTCAACCTCATTGATCATTTCGTTCAGCTGTTCGGAGCGGCTAAACGTGACCATCGAATCCGCGATGTCAGTTGCGACGTCACGCAGTTCAAAGTGGTGCATTTCGGGGCGAAAGCCCCGTGCCGACAACGTATCCGCTGTTGCCTCTCCCAACTGTTTTGCCAGCATGGAGGTTGAACTCGGGTCGCTCAATCCGGCAGCGATGACCGCAATATGTCGAGTGTCCGGAGTAAACGGATCCGTCGCTTCGAATGCTGTTTCCATATCAATCCTTCGTCATTGCCGATATGCCATCCTACTGGGTTGCAGCAGATTGTTACTTTTTTTGGGCTTCCGTTGCCTCCTGGCGTTCCTGGTATGCCTGTGAGCCTTCGCCGCCACCGGCGATGGGAGCACGGCCCGCTGCCTGACGTTCTTTCAGGAATTGATGGGTCGGTGCGTCTGGCACGTCATCTGGACGACCTTTCGCGAACTCTTTGCGTAGTGCGGGCAAGACCTTCTCGCCGAAGAGGTCGATCTGCTCCAAGACCGTCTTTGTCGGCAGACCAGCATGGTCGATCAAGAACATTTGACGCTGGTAGTCACCTACCCACTGTCGAAATTCCAGGGTGCGTTCGATAACTTGCTCCGGCGAGCCAACCGTCAGTGGCGTCATCTTTGTGAAGTCTTCCATTGATGGGCCGTGACCGTAGACCGGCGCGTTATCGAAATACGGACGGAATTCGTCCCACGCGTCCTGGGATTTTTCGCGCATAAAGGTCTGCCCGCCCAGCGCAACATATGCCTGGTGGGCTTTGCCGTGGCCGTAGTACTCGTAGCGCTGACGGTATAAGCGAACCATCTGGATAACGTGTTCTTTGTTCCAGAAAATATTGTTGTGGAAGAAACCGTCGCCGTAATATGCCGCCTGCTCGGCGATTTCCGGTGAGCGAATGGAACCATGCCACACAAACGGTGGGACGTCATCCAGGGGCCGAGGCGTCGAGGTGAACTGTTGCAATGCAGTACGAAAGCGCCCTTCCCAATCGACGTCGATCTCCCGCCACAGACGGTACAACAAGTTGTAGTTCTCTACTGCCAACGGGATGCCCTGCCGAATATCTTTGCCGAACCATGGGTAGACCGGCCCGGTGTTGCCACGACCCATGGCCAAATCCATGCGACCATCAGCAAGGTGCTGTAGGTAGGCATAGTCTTCGGCCAACCGGACCGGGTCCATGGTCGTGATCAGTGTCGTGGACGTCGACAGAATGAGATTTTGGGTTTGGGCTGCGAGGTACGATAGGAGCACCGGGGGGTTCCCGGGTGCGACAAACGGCGGGTTGTGGTGCTGGCCGGTCGAAAATACTTCAAATCCAGCTTGTTCGGCATGCTTAGCAATTTTGACAGTGTCTTTGATGCGTTGATTTTCAGATGGTGCCTGTCCAGTATGGGGATCTGGTGTGATGTCACCAATCGTGAATATACCGAATTGCATGGATGCTCCTAAGGAAGACTGTTCAAAATCTGAAGTATCCTTAGCGTAGCGTACAATGAAAAGTATTTCAAATCTGAAATATATTTGGTGGGTTTCTGCATTTCAGCGCCATTGCCAATGTTCTCCATCAGAAATGGCCTTCACGCACTAAGCTAGATGCTATGCAAACGACTATGCCCGAGCCCGTTGTTGTGGGCGCAGCCATTCTCGATGACGCGACTGACCCAACCCACATGTTGGTAGCGCGGCGAAAAGCCCCAAAATCCCTGGCAGGGTATTGGGAGTTTCCCGGTGGCAAAGTGGAGCCCGATGAATCCCTGACAGACGGGCTGCTGCGCGAGATTCGTGAAGAATTGGGTGTGGATATTCAAATCCTCGACCTGATCGTGGCGCCCGAAGAGGCTGGCTGGCAACTCGATAATGGTATGCGAATGCACGTCTACACCGCAGTCGTTACTTCCGGTGTGCCTCGACCGGTGATCGAACATGATCGTCTCGAGTGGGCGCAGCTCACAGCGGCAGCGATGCAATCGCTGGAATGGATCCCCGCAGATCTGCCCATTGTCGATGCAATACTGAAACAGCTCGGCGGTAGCTTAGCGCGATGATCGGGCGAGTTTCTGGGCACGTTCGACCACGATCTTTGCGTGGGCAATGAGGGGCCCGTCGACCATTGAGCCGCGGAACTGAAATACACCCCCGTGGTTGTCCACCTCGGTCAGCAGGGCCTGAGCGTAGTCGAGCTCTTGTGGTGTTGGTGTATAAGCCTCCCGGACAACAGCCACCTGGGCTGGATGAATACACGCTTTTGCACTCCAACCGGTTGCGACCGCATCTTGTGCTTCAGCAACGAGCTGTTCTGTGGGCGACAAATCCGTATGGATCGTATCAATGCTCGCTTTACCAGCTGCTGCGGCAGCCAAGAGCACTTGGGCCCGGGCAAAGCGGGGGACATCACGATACGTGCCGTCGGAAAACCTCGATGATGAGCCGCCCGTGGATGCCATCAGGTCCTCAGAGCCCCACATTAACGCGGTTACTGCCGGGTGCTGAGCAATACGGGCAGCTTCAAGCACTCCGGCGGCTGTCTCACACAAGACGATGAGCCCAACGCCTTCGAGTGCCTTGGCAACTTCATCCACGCCCTGATGACTTTCGACTTTGGGCACCATGACGTGTCGGACCGCTGTGTTGGATAACAGTGCGACGTCCTCCGTGAAGTCGTGGTCTTCGACCGGATTGATACGTACGACAGTTCGGGCAGCCGAGGCGTCATCCATGGCTGCAAGGTGCTTGGCCAATGCCTCACGTGCGGCCGGACGATCCTGCACAGCAACGGCATCTTCTAGATCAATGATGATCGCATCGGATCGTTCGAGTGCTTTGGCATAACGTTCTGGACGATCAGCAGGTACAAACAGCAGTGCTGGTCCAAGATCGAAGGTGGTCATGCGGTGGCCTCTCGGTGTTTCGTTTCAGATTCCCAAAGCAAGGTGGAGCGGCTACATTCGGCCACGACGTCGCCGTGTTGGTCCCGGCCGATGTGGCGGAATGAGACGATGCCCTGGCCCGGCCGTGACGAGGAAAGGCGCTTATCGATAATCTCGGTTTCCGTGTACAACGTGTCACCGTGGTAGAGCGGTTTGGGAAACTTGACCGCCTCAAAACCAAGATTCGCCACGATGGTGCCTTGTGTCAGTTGAGCAACTGAGGCTCCAACAATCGTAGATAGCGTGAACATGGAATTGACCAGCGGTTGGCCAAACTCCTGCTGAGAGGACCAGTGTGCGTCCAAGTGCAAGGACTGCATGTTCATGGTCAGCGTCGTGAATCCGACGTTGTCGGACTCGGTCACGGTGCGGCCGGGCGCGTGCTGATAGATGGCTCCGACCTCGATTTCATCAAAGTACAGTCCGCGTTGCACAATGATTTTTGGGTTGTCTGGCATATCGTTCCTAGAGTCCAAGAGAGCGGGCGATGAGCATGAGTTGCACCTCGGTGGTGCCTTCGCCGATTTCCAGGATCTTGGAGTCCCGGTAGTGTCGGGCAACGAGCGTTTCGTTCATGAAACCATAGCCACCGAATACTTGGGTCGCGTCACGAGCATTGTCCATGGCCGCTTCTGAGGCGACCATTTTGGCAATTGCGGCTTCGGTTTTGAACGGTTCACCCGCGATGAGTTTCTTTGCTGCGGTGTAATAGGCGGCTCGAGCGGAGTACGCCCGGGCCTGCATGCGAGCAATCTTGAACGAGATTGCCTGGTTGTCGCCGATAGGACGACCAAAAGAATGTCGGGTCTTGGCATAAGCGACTGATTCATCGACACAGCCTTGGGCCGCTCCGGTGGCCACTGCAGCAATCGCTATCCGGCCTTCATCTAAGATGCCCAGAAAGTTCGCGTAACCACGGCCACGCTCACCGAGTAGATTTTCTTCTGGAACCTGCACGTCATTGAGCGTGAGCGGGTGGGTATCAGAAGCATTCCAACCGACCTTGTCATAGGCTGGTTCGGCGGTAAAACCAGGGGTGTCGGTCGGGACGATGATCGTCGAAATCTCGTCTTGGCCGGTCACAGCGGTCACGGTAACCATCGAGGTGATGTCGGTTCCGGAGTTGGTAATGAACTCTTTATTGCCGTTGATGGTCCAGGTGCCATTGTCCAAGGTCGCTTTGGTCTGGGTGCCACCGGCATCCGAACCTGCGCCAGGTTCAGTGAGTCCAAAGCCGGCGAGGTTTTTTGCTTCGGCCAGCGAGGGTAGCCATTGCTGTTTTTGTGCCTCGGTGCCGAATTTCAGCAAGGGCATCATGCCCAGCGATACGCCAGCTTCTAGTGTCATGGCAACCGACTGATCTACCTTGGCGAGTTCTTCCAGGGCGAGGCACAGGGTGAAGTAGTCGCCGCCTTGGCCACCATATTCTTCGGGGATAGGCAGACCGAACAGTCCCATTTCGCCCATTTCGGCGATCACTTTATAAGGGAAGGTCTTTTCTTTGTCGTGTTGGGCTGAAACCGGAGCGACAACCTGCTGCGTGAATTCTCGAACACCTTCAACGAGCGCGAGTTGTTCTTCATCGAGTAAATGATCATGTGACATGGTGGAAAGCCTTTCGTCGTCGCAACGCTATGCGTCGTCGGCGTCATCGGCATCGTGGCCAGTGACTGTTAAAATGTTCTGGTCGAGTCGAACCTGTTGACCATCCTTGACGTGAATTGCCGCGGTGCCGTCCAGGGGTGCTTTGAGGTGGTGCTCCATCTTCATTGCTTCAATGGTCACGACCGGATCGCCGGCAGCTACCTCGCTACCGTCGTCGATATGCACTGCGGTCACCGTGCCCGGCAGCGGAGCCCGTACCTGTGGGTCCACGCCGCGTTCTTCGGATTCCATCGTGGCCAATATATCCAGTACCTGAGCTTTGTGATCCAGCACGAGGACCACGCCGGTGAAATTATTGGACGCCAGCCATACTCGAGTGCCTTGTGATGTGGGTGCCTCGGCGGCCACCGTGACGGTTTCTACGCCAGAGGCATCACGGTAGACAAACTCGTTGACAGCGCCGGTTGGGAGGAGTTGGGTATTGGACTGCAGCACAACGTCGAATCGTGTCGGCTCGTCTGCCGGGTAGTCGACGCGATAGGTGATCGGTGCGGACTCGGCTAGCCGGAAGCCGTCGTATTCCCACGCTGACGTCGGCGCTTGTACAATTTGATGGATAAACTGTGCCGCGATCTGAGCGTGTTTTTCGCTCGGGGTGTCAAATACCATGTCATTCAGACGGGCTTCCACCAGGGTGGTGTCCATCCTGCCGGCAACGACGTCATCGTCACGCAGCAGATGTTGCAGATATTCCAGGTTGGTGTTGACTCCGAGCAGCACCATCTCATCCAGTGCCTGTTCTAAACGGGCCAATGCTTGGGCCCGATCGGTGCCGGTGGCGATGACCTTCGCCACCATCGGGTCAAATTCTGTACCAATGACCGCACCATCACGCAGGCCAGAATCGACGCGTACCCCAGAACCTGCCGGCTCAGCGAGATGCAAGACGGTACCTGTGGACGGCATAAAACCAGCCGCAGGCGTTTCTGCATAAACCCGGGCCTCAATCGAATGCCCGGTGAACGTGAGGTCTTCTTGTCGCAGTGCCAGGGGTTCACCGGCGGCAATGCGGATTTGTTCTTCGACTAGGTCGACCCCCGTGACTTCTTCGGTCACCGGATGCTCTACCTGGAGTCGAGTGTTCATTTCCATAAAGTAGAACTTGTCGGGCTCGGCGTCGGAGACCAAAAACTCGACGGTCCCAGCACCGACATAGTTCACGGACTTCGCCGTATCGACTGCAGCTTGGCCGATGCGGGCACGGGTTTCGTCGGTCAACAGCACGGAGGGTGCTTCTTCAATAATTTTCTGATGACGGCGCTGCAGCGAGCATTCGCGTTCGCCGAGATGGATCACGTTGCCGTGGGTGTCTGCCAGCACCTGGACTTCGATGTGCCGCGGGGCTCGGACGAGCTGTTCGATCAGCAGTGTGTCATCACCGAAAGCCGCCTTGGCCACGCGTCGGGCGGTTTCCAATTGCGACGCCAGCTCGTCGTGCGATTCCACCACGTGCATGCCCTTCCCGCCGCCACCGGCCGAAGGTTTGATCAACATGGGAAAGGCCATGTTCTTGGTGGCTTCTACCAGCTGTGCGTCGCTGAGCCCTGGTTCGGATACACCATCGACCATGGGCACTCCGGCGGTGGCCACATGATTTTTGGAGCGAATTTTGTCGCCCATGACATCTAGCGCGTGTTCATTGGGCCCAATGAACGTGACGCCAGCTTGCTGGCAAGCACGGGCAAGGTCGACGTTTTCAGAGATGAAACCGTAGCCGGGGTGAATCGCTTGGGCGCCGGACTCAAGTGCTGCCTGGACGACCGCCTGAGGGTTCAAGTAGGAGTCCGCCGAGCTCGCGCCGAGTCGAATAGCCTGGTCGGCACACCGAACGTGGGCGGCGTCTTGATCCGCGTCTGAATAGATCGCCACAGACCGGATGCCCAAGTTGTGCAAGGTTTTGGCGACACGAATCGCGATTTCACCGCGGTTTGCTATGAGTACTTTAGAAAAGAGTCGCACATCAATCACATCCGAAAAAGACCAAATTGGGGGTCAGCCAGTGGGGTACGGGCACAGACATCGAGCGCCATGGCGACGACTCGGCGGGTATCCTGCGGGTCAATAATGCCGTCATCCCACAGACGCGCGGTCGAGTAGTAGGCAGAACCCTGCTCGTTGTACTGGTCCACAATGGGTTGTTTGAATTCGGCTTCTGCTTCCGGTGACCAGTCTTCGCCTGCAGCATCGTACTGGTCTCTTTTGACCGTTGCCAGCACGGCTGCGGCCTGGTCGGGTCCCATGACGGAGACACGCGCATTGGGCCACATAAACAAAAAACGTGGGGAGTAGGCGCGACCACACATCGAGTAGTTGCCGGCTCCAAATGAGCCACCGATGACCACGGTAATTTTTGGGACACGGGTGGTCGAGACTGCGGTGACCATTTTGGCGCCGTTCTTGGCAATGCCGCCGGCTTCGTAATCCCGACCGACCATGAAACCGGAGATGTTTTGTAAAAACAGCAGTGGAATGCCACGCTGGTCGGCGAGCTCAATAAAATGAGCGCCTTTGAGCGAGGACTCGGAGAACAGGATTCCATTATTGGCAATGATGCCCACCGGGTGCCCATCAATACGTGCGAAACCGGTCACGAGCGTGGTGCCGTAGTTCTTCTTGAACTCGTGGAATGTGTCGGCATCGATGATGCGTGAGATGACTTCGCGGACATCAAATGACGTGTGCTGGTCCGTGGGGGTGACACCGCTTATGCCCGCCGGATCGTGAGCAGGTTCGCATGCGTCCAGCTTGCGCCAGATCCGAGATGGGGTCTCGGGCAGCGTCTCGACGATATTGCGGAGGATTTGCAGCGCGTGATCGTCGTTCTCAGCGATATGATCGGCAACCCCCGAAGTCGAGGTGTGAACCTCGGCGCCGCCGAGTTCCTCTGAGGTCACGACCTCACCCGTGGCGGCTTTCACCAGGGGCGGGCCGCCCAGAAAAATCGTACCCTGATTGCGCACCATCACCGATTCGTCACTCATGGCCGGGACGTATGCGCCACCGGCTGTTGACGAGCCAAAGACGGCCGCAATCTGTGGGATCCCACGGGAAGACAGTTGGGCTTGATTGTAGAAGATTCGACCGAAGTGGTCACGATCTGGGAACACTTCATCTTGTCTTGGGAGGAAAGCACCGCCGGAATCCACCAGATAGAGGCAGGGGAGCGCGTTGTCCATGGCGATCTCTTGCGCTCGCAGGTGCTTTTTGACCGTCATCGGATAATAGGTGCCGCCCTTGACCGTGGAGTCATTGCATACGATCATGACGTAACGGCCTTCAACTAATCCGATCCCAGCGATCAGACCGGCCGCCGGGGCATCATCGTCATACATGCCAAAGGCCGCCAGTGAGCCAACCTCCAAAAACGGAGAGCCCGGGTCGAGAACGCGACGTACGCGCTCACGTGGGAGGAGCCGACCGCGGTCGAGGTGACGTTGACGAGCGCGTTCCGAGCCACCTTTAGCCACCTCAGCCACGCGGTCGCGCAGTTGTTGGCGCAGGTGGTCGTGGTGGGTAAAGTTTGTTTGATATTGCTCGGAGTTGGCATCAACCTGTGTGATCAGCTGTTGCATTATTCTCCTGAAAGAGTGGACGCAGCGAAAATTTCAGTTTATGGTGACTAACTGAGATTCAGAATAGTGACGGAGGTTGCATTTGTCTAGTACCGAGATAAATTCACAGAACGGCGGGGTCAAAACCCAACGCCAGTTGGAAAAAGAAAAACGCCGGGAGCAACTCTTGGCAGCCGCCGGACGGTTGTTTTCCGACCGGGGCTTCGCTTCCGTGTCCCTTGACGAAATTGGCGCGGAAGTTGGAGTGACCGGACAGGCGATTTACCGCCACTTTGAGTCCAAACAAGATATGCTCGGCGCCCTCATTGGGCAGGCCAGCTCCTACCTATTGACTCAGGGTAAGGCGATCGAGGCGCAATATGACGACACCTTTTGTCGGTTAGAGCAGCTGGTTGCACTGCAAACTGATTTTGCGTTGACATCTCCAGATGTGATCCGCGTCCAGGATCGTGACCTGGCGGCTGTCGAGGAGAACACACAGCGCGAAATCCGGCGCACCCAGCGTGAATACATCGATATTTGGGTTCGGACCATGCAAGCGGTGCATCCACAGGAATCCGATGATCAGCGATTGGTGCGCGCCCATGCGCTCTTTGGGCTCATCAACTCAACGGGTCACTCCTTTAGGGGGTTGGCCAAACGAAAGCAGACCGGTAATTTTCTGTCAGATCTCAAAAAAATGCTGCCCCAGATGGCGATCGACGCAATCTATGCAGCGCCTACAGAATAGGTCGACCAGATATTATGGTGAGGCCGCTCACACTTTGTTAGATTGATGGTCGAATCACCCCCGTCGTCGAGGAAGCTGGTTATGACAGAACAACTCACGTATTCCTATGCCGCAGGCCCCACGGACGTTGCCTTGATCGAAGATACGATTTCCGTCAATCTTGCGCAAACGGCCGCCAAGTACCCACAAAATATTGCGCTCATCGATGCAGCGTCGCAAAGACAGTGGACATACGAGCAGTTTTTTGCCGACGTCCGGAGCCTTGCCACTGGCTTGCACCGGGCCGGCGTGGTAGCTGGCGAACGAGTGGGTATCTGGTCGTTGAACCGCTGGGAATGGACGATGGTTCAGTATGCGACTGCCGAGTTGGGTGCGATCATGGTCAACATCAACCCCGCCTACCGTCAGCATGAGCTGAACTTCGTCTTAGAACAAGCGGGTATCACCACACTGATCTCCTCTGAAGAGGTGCCGACGGCCAACTACCCACGGATGATCCAACGTTTCCAAGAAGAATTCGGCTCGCCGGAACGCGTCATCATTATGAACTCTGCATCATGGGATGACGTGTTCGACATCGAAGCTGACGATACGGTGCTGCACAAGATTCAAGCGACGCTAAGTAATACCGATGCGATCAACATTCAGTACACCTCAGGGACGACGGGCTTTCCTAAAGGTGCCACACTGTCGCACCGCAATATTTTGAATAATGGATTTTTCGTCGGTGAGATCAATCGATACACCGATCAAGACCGTATCTGCATTCCGGTGCCGTTCTACCATTGCTTCGGTATGGTCATGGGCAACCTGGCGGCGACGACACATGGTGCAACCATGGTCATCCCGGCCCAAAGTTTCGACCCCCAAAAGACGCTGGAAACCGTCGAAACACATCAATGCACCTCGTTGTACGGTGTTCCAACGATGTTCATCGCGGAGTTGGCTTTAGAGAATCTCGCAGACTTTGATTTGTCGAGCCTGCGCACCGGTATTATGGCTCTTCCGGTTTAAGGGTGGGGTGAGGGTTTAAGACACGCCGGGGGTGAAGGTGGTGGAAGGTGTCGGGGTCTTCCGAAAATATTGGTAGCGACC
>NZ_BAAGSP010000014.1:0-84251 GCF_054782375.1 Yaniella soli | reverse complement strand
ACCTCACGATGCAGCAGTTGCCATCGGCTAGGAGTTAAACCATCTTCTCCTCCAGAGGACTTCCACCTCCAAGTAAGTGCCCATGCCGGGCGTACAATATGAGCTCACCACGGATTTCACCCGTGTACTGACCGCAAAAGCCGGCATGATCCTTGCCCGGGTTGAATATACCAAGGACCTTGATGGTCGAATGATTGCTGTGGTCCACGTCGATGCGCCATATGCTCAAGGCCAGCCGTTACGCATCGAGGCCTATGACGCCGAGGGTGAGTTCAAAGACGACACAGAGCTGTACTACTACGACGTCGCAGGGCCGTCCGGACTGATTGGTCAACGCATCCAGTTACCTGATCTTGCCGAGGGCGATTTGCTGGCGATCTTGGATGTCGGAGCACATGCCTTCGGAGCACATGCCTTCGGAGCACACAGTTCGTTCACCGCGCCGGTCTACGGTATCCGTGCTGATGGTCTGCTGACCGAAACCTCTATACTGCGAAACGGCCAGACTGTTGAAGAGGTCGCTGAATCCGTCGGCGTCTACCAACCACACAAAATGCTGTATTAACGCCGCGAGCGCAGAATATGACCGCACAATTTTCGTTCCACGGGGTTATTGCCTAAAGTGATCAACGTACCCATCCAGAGCGGCTAAGAGATCTGGCTCGTTGACGCCGCAGCAACCACACACTGTGCAGGTGCTACCGCCAGAACCGATGGAAAGGTTTTGATTTTTCTTGACTCAATCCCTAGTCGACACCACCGACTCGACCGTGATCTACCGTGCCGGGCTGGCAGCGGAACTCTTCGATGCGCAATACGCGCACCTACCAAACGGGCTTCCCGGCCCACTGCCACAGTCCATTGTTGACGCCGCGGATCCTGATGTGAATCCAGGTCGTGAGCCAGCTCAAGCCCACTACCGTGGCGATGCCACAGGCCAGCAGGTCAACGAGGCACATCGATTCGCCTATTGGGAAGCAGCTGGCAACCGTCTGCAATGGGAACAACCCTTCACCAACATTCACTCCTGGACTCAGCCCAACCCGGACACCCAAAGTGGCCCCATTGCTCGCTGGTATGACGGTGGCACACTCAACGTCGCGGCTAACTGCGTGGACCGCCACGTTGATGCCGGCCACGGGGACAAAGTCGCACTGCACTTTGAAGGTGAGCCGGGTGACCGTCGAGCTGTCACCTACCGAAACCTCTTAGCAGAAGTCTCCCAAACCGCACATGCGCTAACCGAACTGGGTGTTGAGGCCGGTGACCGCGTGGTCGTGTATCTGCCGGTCATCGTCGAAACCGTCGTGATCGCCCTGGCGTGTGCTCGCATCGGTGCCGTCCACTCCCTAGTATTTGGCGGGTTCTCGGCAGACGCGTTGAAATTCCGCGTCGAAGATACCGGCGCAAAACTGCTTGTCACCTCCGACGGTCAGTACCGCCGAGGTAAAGCCGTGCCGGTCAAAACCGCTGCCGATGAAGCTGTAGCCGGTGATAACAACATCGAACACGTGCTGGTGGTCAACCGAACCGGTCATACCGATATCCCTTGGACGCCACGCCGGGACGTGTGGTGGGACGACATCGTCACCAAGCAGCCAACCGAGCACACGCCCCAGGCATTCGAAGCCGAACATCCACTGTTCATCATGTACACCTCGGGCACGACCGGCCAACCCAAAGGTCTCGTGCATACTTCCGCCGGCTACTTGGCCCACGCATCCGTCACCTACGACTTCTTGTTTTCCAATCCCGATGTTTCTAAACGCGACGACGATGTGCACTGGTGTACCGCCGACCTGGCGTGGGTCACCGCCCACACCTATGAGATCTATGGTCCGTTGTCGAATGGTGCCACCCAAATCATTTACGAGGGTGTCCCCAACGCGCCGCATACTTCACGGCACTTTGAAGTGATCGACCGCTATGGTGTCACCAGCTACTACACAGCGCCCACCCTGCTGCGGTCGCTGATGGGTTGGCACGAGAACGGCCCGCCTGGCGAATACGATCTATCTTCCATCCGGTTGATCGGCACCGTTGGTGAAGCGGTGAACCCGGAAGCCTGGCACTGGGCTCGCAAACACATTGGCCGCAACACCCCGGCAGGCGTGCCGATGGTGGACACTTGGTGGCAATCGGAAACCGGTTCCACCATCATCTCGCCGCGTCAAACAGATACCACATTCAAGCCCGGGTCCGGTTCCCGTCCGTTGCCCGGCGTCAATGTTGCCGTCGTCGATGAACAGGGCAATGCCTCAGAGACCAATCAGCAGGGCGTCATCGTCGTGACCCGCCCTGGCCCCGGCGCCGCTCGCACCGTATGGGGCAACCCAGAGCGCTTCTACAACTCGTATTGGGATGACTACCACTGGGCAGAAGATGGCCGCGGTTGGTTCTTGGCCGGCGACGGCGCCAAAACTGATGAAGACGGTGACATTTGGATTCTCGGACGCATCGATGACGTCATCAACATTTCCGGTCACCGGTTGTCGACCATCGAAATCGAATCCGCCCTGGTGTCGCACACGAATGTGATCGAAGCCGGCGTCACCCCGGTCCCCCACCCCAAAACCGGGCACTGTGCGATCGCGTTTGTCGTGACGCGCGGCGAGTTCCAAGGGGCTGAGGCACAAGCCGAACTCACCCAGTTGGTGGCCAAACAGATCGGTCCGGTGGCCAAACCCAACGATGTCGTCTTCGTCCCCGATGTCCCCAAGACCCGCTCGGGCAAGATCATGCGCCGACTACTCACCCAGTTATACACGGGCGATACCCTTGGTGATACGACCTCGTTGCAGAACGAACCGGCCGTTGCCAAGATCGCCGACGTACTGCAGAACCGTTAGTGGTTGCTGGTTTAGAGCCCGGCCACCCGCCGACACGTCTAGCCGTTACTCAAAAGAGACGTCGGCATCAGCTATTTCACTCGACGGGTGGTAATCGGCAGTTCACGAGCCGTTTTTGCCGTGTCGGCCGCGAGCAACATCGTCCGCATCGACGTCGATTTCTTCCTTGCGGACATCACCAGTCACGGTTTCCGTGTCAGTGACTTTCCGCTTGTCGACGTTGACCCTCTCGGTGGCTACGGTTTCTTTCTCGACCACTGGGCGTTCTTCATGCAGGGTAATGGTCTCGTCAGAGCCCGCCGCGTCGTCGAGTGAACCGGTTTGTGCTTCACCAGAGTTTGGGTCGATCTTCTCACGTTCAACGACGAGCTCTTCGCGCTCGACAGGCACTTCGACTTGCTGACGCTCTGATACCACACGTTTCCGGAGCCGAGCCTGGCCGGCAACATGATCTTGCTTGCCGACATTGAGGCGCTCCTCATAGGCCACTGCGTGTTCTCTACCGCCATCTGCTGCAGTCTGATCTGGAGCTGGTGCAGACGGGTTGTGCCCTCGGCGCCATAGTGTTCGAAGATTCGACGTTCTTCCGAGGGATCAAGGTGTCCATCGGGATCGATATTCGGAGCGTCTTTAATAAAGTCCTTAGTGAATGGCACCGTGATATTGCCTTCTCCGGAAGCGCGAGCGGCATCGAGTGGCACGAAAGTCTGTTTCATACCAAAAAGTCCCGTACTGACGGTGGCGAAGCGTGGTTCTGCAGTCTGATCGTCCAGGTAAACATCTTTGATAGCTCCAACTTTTTCGTTGTCCTGGTCATAGATCGTGGCACCGTAAATGGTCTCTAGATCGAAGTTATTCGTCATTGCCAATCACTTCCTTTCTGAAGCGGAACGGCCATCTCGTTCGGGAGTCGAACAAAACGGCAGAATATCGTTCCAAGGCAGAACCTATAGGACGCAACAACCGCGACGAAACAGCCGATGCTCACAGGAAGCGCATAAGGGTCGATATAAGGTTGAGCTGACTGTTCGCCCAATTCTACGCACCGCTGGCAGCAGTGCTGATAAACTTGAAGAATTTCCCAATTGGTGAGGTTGGGCATATCAGGACAGAGAAGAAGGTGCCATGACTGACCGGTCCGGTAACGCAGGGCCATTGGCAAATGCGTTCCAAATTTATGCCCCCTCACTGATCTATGCGATCGGGCTCGGGGCAATCATGCCTGCTATCGCGGCGGCATCGACCCGGTTCGGCGCGTCCCTGGCACTCGCAGCCAGTACGGTAACGTTGATCGGCATCGGCTCGCTCATCGCCAATGCTCCGGCCGCCCAGTTAGCATCCCGAGCCGGCGAGCGCACCACCATGATCGTCTCGGCCTCGGTGGGCACCATGGGTGTCACCCTGGCTTGGGCGATGGTTGCCGAATGGTTCCCGGTCCCGTCTCCCGCAGATTTCGTCGGGTACATGACCGGCATCTTGATGATCGGCATGGCCGCTGCAGGCTTCAACTTGGCCCGGCAGTCCTACCTCGCCGTGGCGGTGCCACTATCGCACCGTGCACGCGCCATGTCGATGCTCGGCGGGATGCAGCGGGTGGGGCACTTCGTCGGGCCGTTTTTGGGCGCAGCCGTGCAGTCGTTTATGGGTATTCAGGGCGCTTTCGCGGTGGGGGCCGTCTGTATGGGCATCGCGGTGATCGTCACGCTGTGGATTGAAGAACTCGACGATCCGGCTGCCGCGCAAGCAGCCAGCCCACCCACCACCACGAGCCCGCTAGAAATCGTCACCAATCCGACCATGACGTCATTGGCGAAGGAACATTGGCGGGTCCTGCTATCCACCGGGCTGGGTGTGCTGTGTTTGACGGCTCTACGCGCCTCACGCACCGCGGTCATCCCGCTGTGGGCCGAACACATTGGTCTCAGCCCGGCACAAGCCTCGTTAATCTATGGGGTATCCGGGGCGATCGATATGCTGATGTTCTATCCGGCCGGCGCCATCATGGATCGCAAGGGCCGTCGCGTCGTCGCGGTCGCGTGCCTTTCCGGGTTGGCACTAGGGTGTGCCGTGGTGCCACTGACCGACTCGAGCGTATGGCTCATGGTGGCAGCGTTTCTCATCGGGCTTGGCAATGGCTTTGGCGCCGGGATTGTGATGACGTTGGGCGCCGACTATTCACCCGCGGTGGGCCGTCCCAAGTTTCTCGCCCTGTGGCGTCTGCTGTCAGATGCAGGGATGCTCAGCGGTCCTCTGCTGATTTCCGCGGTCACCGCGCTGTCGACCTTGGCGGCTGGTATTTGGGCGATTGCCGCCATGGCCGTGGTTGGCGCCGGGATTTTCGCCCGGACCCTACCCGCTGGGCCGGGTCCGGTGACGAAACACGACTCTACGAAAAGTCAGTAATGACCAGACGGTTCACTTTTGGATCACGAATCATCTCGTAGCCTTTGTTGACGTCTGTCAGCTTGAGCTCGCCGGAGACAATATCGTCCAGGTTCAACCGACCGGCCTGATACTGCTCAACCAGCATGGCCATATCGCGTTTCGGCACGCCCGACCCCATAAAGACCCCCTGGACGGCCTTGCGGTTGAACGCATTTTGCATCGGGACGGTGTCCAACGTATCGGTACCGGAGCCCATACCGATTTGGTACAGGGTGCCACCGGCATCCAACATGTCATAACCCTGGCGGGCCGTCACGCCAATCCCGACGACGTCGAATACGGTACGCACACCGTAGCCTCCGGTCAGTTCTTTGATGGCTTCGACGGGATCAGTTTCCGAAGAGTTCACAGTGTGAGTTGCACCGAAACTCTTGGCAGCCTCAAGGGATTCAGCATTGAGGTCGACCGAGATGATTTTGCCCGCACTGGCCAGTACGGCACCGGATACGACGTTCAGGCCGACACCGCCGGCACCAATGATGACGACGTCTTCACCTGGCTTGACCTTGGCGGCATTCAGCACCGCACCCGTCCCGGTAATGACACCGCAGCCCAGCACGGCGGCCTGTGCGAAAGGCATATCGTTTGGTAGTTTGACCAACATGTTCTCGTGCACGAGTGACTGCTGCGCAAAACCACCCAGCGCCATCCCCTGGGTTACGGCGTCACCGTTGGCATCCGTCAAACGTGGTGCTTCACCTTCGGGACGAAGGGTCAGCTGGGGCGAACGGCACAGCCCTGGTTCCCCGTCCAAACATTGTTCACATTTGCCGCAGTACTGTACGAGGCAAGCAGCCACATGGTCGCCCACCGCAAATTCGGTGACGTTAGGCCCAACTGCGGAAACCACGCCCGCAATTTCGTGGCCCAGCACTGCCGGAGGTGGGTATTGGACTTCGTTGCTCATCTCCATGTGGTCTGAACCGCACAGGCCCGAGGCTTTCAGCTCAACCAATACTTCTTGACCGATGGGATCGGCAATCTGCAGCTCTTCTTCAACCCAGCCACCGCCGAGTTCACGAACAACCATTGCTTTCATTCTGCGATACCTCCACTATGAACACCGTGTTGTGCACTCTGTACCACTCTATAGAAGGCCACGCGTCACACCAAAGGTCGAGCCATCACGGACCCCAACCGTGCGCGCCAGGCCAAGAAGCGTGCACCAAATACCTAGTTGACGCACATCACTTTTGACAACCTAGACTCAAGACACAGAACTCTTCTAAGAGTTCTTCAACCAAACCCGGAGGGATGCATGTCCACAGATCTCACAACCTATGAAAACTTGCTCGCCGCCATCACCGTTGACGACGGCAGCCCGGTGCATGACCCAGCCACCGGCGAATTCGTCGGCAACACTACGATCTCGACGCCCGAAGATGTTGATGCCGCAGTGGCCCGCGCGAAAACAGCCCAGCAATCATGGGGCGCGCTGACCCATGCTGAGCGTTCGGGTTACCTCCACAAAGCAGCAGATGCGGTCAACGCGTCGGCAGAAGCCCTGGCCGAACTCTTGGCACGCGAAGTGGGCAAACCACTCAACGGCCCAAACGCGCGCTTCGAAGCTGGCGCGTGTGAAGCATGGCTTCGTGCCAATGCTGACTTCGAGATCGAAGACGAAGTCCTCGTCGATGATGAATCGGGTAAGGCAGTCCTGTCTTATGTGCCAATCGGCGTGGTGGGTGCCATTGGTCCGTGGAACTGGCCGATGATGATTTCGATCTGGCAACTGGCACCTTCCCTGCGCATGGGCAATACCGTCATCATGAAGCCATCGGAAAATACCCCGCTGTCAGTCCAGGCACTCGTGCAAGTACTCAACCAAGTCCTGCCCGATGATGTTCTGCAGGTTGTGCCGGGTGCCGGTGAAATCGGTCAGGCCGTCTCGGAACACCCAGACATCGACAAGATCATGTTCACCGGTTCCACCAAGACCGGACAGGCCATCATGCGCAGTGCGGCATCCGACATGAAGCGGGTGACCCTTGAACTCGGCGGCAACGACGCCGGCATCGTGCTGGACGACATTAATGTTGAGCAGATGGCCGAAGAAATCTTCTGGGGCGCTTTTATCAACACTGGTCAGACCTGTGCTGCACTGAAACGTCTATATGTGCCAGCGTCGATCTATGATGAGGTCGTGACTGCCCTGGCCAATGTGGCCAAGACCGCACCGATGGGTCAAGGCATGTCCGAGGACAACGTGCTTGGGCCGCTACAGAACGAGGCCCAGCAGTCCATCGTGGCCGATCTGGTCGAGGATGCACGCAAGGCCGGTGCCACCATTGCGGCCGGTGGCGATCCTGTAGCTGATCAGCCGGGCTATTTCTACCCGGCCACCATCGTCTCGGATATTGCCCAGGACAACCCGCTGGTACAGATCGAACAGTTCGGTCCGGCCCTGCCGATCATCAAATACGACACCATCGATCAGGCCATCGAGTGGGCCAATGAGCTCGAGGTCGGTTTGGGTTCATCGGTCTGGTCGGCAGACGAGGCCAAGGCTCGTGAGGTTGCCAACCGCCTGATCGCTGGCACCACCTGGATCAATAAGCACGGCGCGGTCGATCCACGCATCCCATTCGGCGGCGTGAAGAAATCCGGTATGGGGCTGGAATTTGGCGTTGAAGGACTCAAGCAAGTCGCACTCCCGAAGGTGACCGCACGATAAGGCGACATCTCAGTGCGCTACGGTTGCCCCGATCATGCTTTGAATGGTCGGGGCAGCGTTGTATTGCGGCGCGAACACGCTGTCCGAGAGTTTCTTCTCTTCCTGCAGAAACCAGTCCTTAGTATTGAGCTATGAACATGGAAGCACGAGATCTGGACTTCTGGTCGTGGACGCAGCTGGTGCATCAGAACTTTCCGAACATTGAGCTCAGCACACCACTTCGCGACGCGTTCCGGGCGGGTCAGCATCATGTGTCACTCGATGAGATTCAGCTGTTCGACATGGACACGGATCCGCACACTGTGACACAACGCGATGTACGCACTTCAGCCACCGAGCAAAATCTCTGCAAGTTATCGCTACAATTTTCAGGGACCACGCAGCTGTCCCAAGACGGTCGGCAGTGCACGCTACAATCCGGCGACCTGGCGCTCTACGTCGCCCACCGCCCGTATACGCTCGAGTACACGCAACGACAGCGCAGCCTGATTATTCAATTCCCTCAGGGGATGCTGCACCTGGTACAGCATCAAATCGCCCAGGTGACAGCCATTCCGGTCAATGCGAAGACCGGTCTCGGACGAGTGGCTGTGCCCCTCTTTGAACAATTAGCCGCCAACCTACACATCCTAGAAGGCCCGCATGCACTCCGGCTGGTACGTTCAGCCTTGGAAATGCTGGTAACCGTTTTACACGAAGCCTCGAGACCACAACGTGCTCCGCACGAACACAATCCGCTCTTCTACCAAGCCGTGGCGTTCATCGACGATCATCTCCATGACCCAGAGCTCGGGCCACAAATGATTGCCGAGTATTTTTATATCTCCTTGCGACAATTACACAACAAATTTGCTGAAGAAGACCACACGGTCAGTTCGTATATCCGTGCCGAAAGAATCCGCCGGATACGCGATGATCTGGCCGATCCGACGCTGCACAATGAGACCGTGCAGACCATCAGCTCTCGGTACGGCCTGACGGATGCCTCGCATGTTTCAAAATTATTCAAACAAACCTACGGCGAGACGCCGTCTGGATATCGCCACACGATTTTCGGGGACTAATGCTCCTCAGGATCCCATCGATAGCGGCGCATATCTATGGTCTTGCCCGGTATGTCGAGGCCCTCATCCCGGAGATATGCGAGCTGTTGTGGTTTCGCCACGGAGCCATCGGTCCGCACGATTCTATGCCAGGGCAGATCAGCGCCATCTTCTTTGAGCACCCAGCCAATAATGCGCGGCGTTGAAGCCCCGGCTAGTTCGGCAATGTCACCGTAGCTCGCCACGCTGCCAGCTGGCACGCTTGCGATGACCGCACGGATTCGTTCATGCAGCTCTTCGTCCATGCTCCTCCTATCCACTCTCAACCGCTCAAGGCACCCGATGCTTTCTTACCGTACCGGCAGTGTCGATCCTGAGTCATATATAAATCGTGGAGCGGCCGTTAGGCTGATTTTACAAGGCCGATACAACCTATTGACCGACAGCAGCTGAACTGGAATTTGCGAGACGAAAGAGGAACAGCGCATGTTTGGATTATCAAGTGCCGTAGAAAATATCGAGCAGATGAAAAATCTCGATCCCGTGTCCAAGAAGCTCACCGGATGGGTTTCGAAAGCCACCGACCCGGATGTTATCAAAAACGCTCTGTCTGGAACCTGGGTCGGACACCAATTGCACCCGCTTGCCACAGACCTGCCAATGGGTGCCTGGTCGATGGCCAGCCTTCTAGATATTACCGGCCGTGGTCAAATGCATCGTGCCGCACAACACTTAGTCGGTGTCGGCATTCTAACGTCGCTTCCCGCAGCCGCTTCAGGTGCTTCCGACTGGTCCGAGACGATTGGCGAGAGCCGACGCGTCGGATTGGTCCACGCCCTCGGCAATGCCGCCGGCACTTGTCTACAACTGGGCTCGTGGATAGCTCGCCGATCCGGGCACAATAGACTCGGAGCAACACTGTCTTTAGCCGGTCTCACCTCCACGATGGGGGCTGCGTATTTGGGCGGCCATTTGTCCCTCGATATGGGAGTTGGCGTCAACCAAACCGCTGGTGAGCAAAAGGCCACTCAGTGGGTTGAGGTGGCAACCGAAGACGATGTGGCCGAGGGGCAACTAACGCGCGTCACGGCAAACGATACGCCCGTCGTCCTGACGCGCCACCGTGGACAACTCCGCGCACTGTCAGCAACGTGTCCGCACGCCGGCGGGTCGTTAGACGAAGGACATATCGAAAACGACTGCGTCGTGTGTCCGCTGCACCAGAGTAAATTCCGTCTCACCGACGGCCAACCGGAGCGAGGCCCCACGGCCTATCCAGCACCATCGTGGAGGGTTCGCGAAGCAGACGGACGGATCGCCATCAAAAGTGTCGCATAACGCTACGTTCTTCACCATCGGGCACTCCAATCGAGACCTGTCAGAGTTTGTCACCATGCTCGAAGAAAACGCGGTGACCCACCTGGTTGACGTCCGCAGGCTCCCCGGGTCTAATCGCTACCCGCATTTCAACGCGGATTCTCTTGCCGACGCGCTCGCCGAGCATGACATCGGATTCACACGGCTTGAAGGCCTCGCCGGACGACGACCCGTCAGCAAAGACATCGCATTTGAGGTCAACGCATGGTGGGAGAATCGGAGCTTCCACAATTACGCAGATCATGCACTGTCGGACGACTTTGCTGCTGCATTCAATGAGTTGCGCGATATCGGGAGGCAGCGGTCGACGGCGATCATGTGTGCCGAAGCGGTTTGGTGGCGCTGCCATCGACGCATCATTGCCGACCACCTCCTGGCAACCGAGCACGATGTACACCACATCATGGGGCCCGGCCAGCTCAAACCGGCAACGCTGAGCGCCGGCGCCACAGTAAAAAGCGATGGCACAGTGGTCTATCCTGAGTGATACGCAGCCCTGCGTTCGACGTCACAACAGGTGATTAGAAAACTCACGTTTAGGCTGTGAACGACCAACGGATTACACATCTGTATAACCGCAAGGTTTGAGACGCGGTGAATTTTTGTGACGAATTTGCAGTAATCCTGTAATGCATTGGGCAAATTATTCCAACACTTTCCGTTGAATGAGCAATATCGTGCGTCAATTTTTTGTGACCACTCCGTGAGTAGCCGTGCCCCGGTTCACGGATTCGGATGTTTTTACCCGGTATTGCAAGATTTGGGCCAGGTCGTAAAGAGGGCGAAAGTAGATACGTTGCAATGAAAGGTGAACCACATCTATGCGTCCACAGGTCACAAATAACGCCGGCAGCTCCGCCGCAGCGAAGCAGATCACACCCGGAGAACGTCGCCGTGTCTTGGCCGGCACCCTCGTGGGTACCGTCATCGAGTGGTACGACTTTTTCATCTACGCACTTGCCGCAAACATTGTGTTTGCACAACTTTTCTTTGCTCCCGCAGGCGAGGAATACCAGCGCATCTTCTCGCTGGTCACGATTGGCCTGTCTTTCCTCTTCCGTCCGCTCGGCGCTGCTGTAGCCGGACGCCTCGGTGACCGCTTTGGACGC
The DNA here is from genome assembly GCF_054782375.1 of Yaniella soli. Lineage (NCBI taxonomy): Bacteria > Bacillati > Actinomycetota > Actinomycetes > Micrococcales > Micrococcaceae > Yaniella > Yaniella soli. Next base: position 72,754 of record NZ_BAAGSP010000014.1, on the reverse strand, counting down.
AAACCATTGCTCGTGATCACACTGATCATGATGGGCATCGCGACCACCACCATGGGTTTCCTCCCCACTTATGACCAGATCGGTCTGTGGGCGCCATTCCTGTTGCTCTTCTTACGCATCCTGCAGGGCTTCTCGGCAGGCGGCGAGTGGGGCGGCGCCGTATTGATGTCGGTTGAATACGCCCCCGTTGGCAAACGTGGATTCTTTGGCGCTTTCCCACAGATCGGTGTACCGGTTGGCATGTTGCTGGCTTCGGCGGTCTTGGCACTCATGAACTGGATTGCACCCGGTGAGGCCTTCTATGAATGGGGCTGGCGTGTACCGTTCATGCTTTCGATCGTGTTGGTCGTCGTCGGGCTCTTCGTCCGTTCAGCCGTTGACGAGTCCCCCGTCTTCAACGAAATCGCCGCTGTCAAAGCTGGAAAACCAGCTGGCGTCACGCAGGTCAAACCTCCGAAACTCTTGCCGAAATTTGGCTTCATTATGTTCTTCGGCATCCTGCTCGTAGCCGGAAACGGCGCCGCGGGGTACATGATCACCGGCGGATACATCCAGGGCGTTGCCGCACGACCACTCGATGACGGTGGCCTGGGCTATGACCCGGTCGGCGTTCAATTGGCCGTCTTGGTAGCAGCCGCGGTGTGGCTGGTTTCGACCCTGGCATCTGGTTGGCTGTCTGATAAGTTCAGCCGCCGCGGCGTGATGATCATCGGCTGGTTCGTTCAAGCCGCAGGGATCATTCCATTGTTTGAACTCATCAAGAACTTCGGTGTGGCCGGGGTCCTCATCGGAACGTCGCTGCTAGCCATCGGCCTCGGGATGACGTATGGCCCACAGGCTGTGTGGTACGCCGAGCTTTTCCCCGCGTCGGTTCGCTACTCGGGTGTGTCGATCTCATATGCACTCGGCGCGATTGTCGGTGGCGCGTTTGCACCAACCATCGCAGAACTGTTGATGACGTCCTTCGGCACCACGTGGTCCGTCGTCATCTACCTGCTGGTCATGGCTGCGCTGGGACTCGTTGGCGCGTCTGTACTGAAGGAAACCAAAGACATCCGCATCGACTACGGTTTCGAAGCCAGCGGAGCGTGGGAAGACTGGAACGCCGGTCGGAAGTCGCTGAGCGATTCCCTCGCCAGGGAAGAAGACAATAAGCAGCCCGCTCAAGTTTCTGAACAGTCCGCTGCGGCCACGAGATAATATCTCAGTATTCCGCGAACACGAAGGCCACCGTCATTCTTGGACGGTGGCCTTCGTGCTTTGTGAGACGGTTCGAGTGGCTACAGAGCAGCCTCCGGGTAGATCTGACCGATAGGCAGTTTCTTCTCCGCCTGGAAAGCGTCCTCTTCGCGCCCATACGCCCAGTAAGCAGATAATGACAGATCCGCGCGATCCACCCCACGCTCATCATTGAGATAGACACGCAATGACTTCATAGTTTCACGTTCCCCGTGAATAAAAGCCTGCACGCGACCTTCGCGCCACGGCAGGTCTTTGACGGCCTGCTCAATCACCGTGGTGTCCGGGGTAAATTCCCCGCCGCGGTGCAACCACGTAATCTCGATGCCCTCAGGTGCAGTCAAGTTCCATTCATCTGCTTCGGTGGCAACCTCGATCAATGCGTGACCGACAGCCTTCGTAGGCATGGCGTCTAACGCTGCCCCGATGGCCGGGATTGCGGCCTCATCACCGGCGAGCAAATACCAGTCCGCTTCAGGCTCCGGTTGAAATTTGCCACCCGGGCCGGAGAATTGCAACAAGTCGCCGACTTTGGCGTTCTCTGCCCACGGGCCAGCAAGACCATCGGCACCATGAATCACGAAATCCATTTTCAGGGTCTTGGCATTGTAATCAACCGAGTGCACGGTGTAGGTCCGACGTAACGGCAGTTCATCCTTGGGAAGGGTCTTACGCAGTTCATCCATATCAAATGGCGGAGTCAGCCCGGATGCAGGATCCCGAGGCAACAGCAGTTTGACGTATTTATCGACTGCTTCGGAATCCTGGAAAAGGTCAAAATCTTTCCCACCAAATGTAATGCGCTTAAATGTCGGTGAGAGATCCTCGGTTGCCACAACCTCCATCACCATCTGTGGACGACGTGAACGGCTACTGGCAGGACGAGTTGTTTGCTGAGACAAGAAGATTCCTCCGCGCTAAAAATAGGGCACAATATAATGAGCTATTACCCAAGGCTAGCCTAAGTGCACACCACTGTGTAGCCAATGTCTCGAAAATGCTCGAGATACGGCAGTATTATGCCCCCAGACGAGTGACGCTGCCCCACGACGTGACGGCCGCCGACTCGGCCCCTAGACTGTGCCCATGCGCAAAGTATCCTCAGTCGTGCTCCGTACCTCCGCAATCGTTCTGGCAGCTGGTCTTAGCCTGGCCGGTTGCTCATCCGAGGCGTATGAAAACCAACCAGGCGGTGTCGGCCTGTTGGTCAACACCACCACAGATTAACCGCATAGCGGGTCACTGAGTGCTTAGACTGGAGCGTATGACCAAACGTGCTTCCGTAGTATTTCGCGCCGCCGCCATTGCACTCGCAGCTGGCCTCGGCCTGGCCGCATGCTCCTCTGACAATGCTGATGGCCCCTCCAATGACAACGGCGAGAATCTGGAAGTACCCGAAGCTCCTGCCGCGACCGCCGAGGAAACCGGGCTGGCCGAGACTCTGGAATCAGAGTTCGAGGTGACATCCGTCCAGACGCTCGAGGATCAGTGGCCTGATCTCAACGCAATGGCATCAGCACTCTCCGGCACCGCAGAACCGGATTTGTGTCAGGAAGCTGGTGCCGCACAGTACGGGTTATTTGTGAATTCCAAACCACCCAACGTACGCGCGTCGTTCACCGAAGAGGCGCTACTGGACGACAATGCCAGCGGCGAAACCGTGCACGCGTTCTTCGCCAATGACGAGGCCCCAGCAGACCGCATCCAAGAGGTACACGAAAACACCGACACTGCGTGCGTTGAAGAATACGAGTCCAACGTCGCCCACGAGGTAACCCAGCAGGAAGTCGACGGCGAGCAAGTCGATGTGCACACCTGGCAGGTGGAAGCATCTGAACAACTCACCGGCCGCATGGTCGATGTCGTCGGCGATGAGATCTACGTCCGCTACGCAGCGGCCTATCCCCCACAAGTCTTAGTCGAAGAGCTCAACGACGCCAGTGAAACCGAGTTCAACGAACAAGCAACCGAGCGCGCATTGACCGCATATGAGGCCGCAACAGCGCAATAACACCCACGCCGGTTACGATGAGTGCGTGACTCAAACCAACTATGTGCCATCCGGCAGCGAAGTCGTCCAGTCCCTGCCGTGGAAGTGGAACGTTCAAGGCCGCATTTTCATCATCGGCGGCCTGGGCTTCATGTTCGATGCCTGGGACGTGTCCCTCAACGGCATCCTCATTCCCCTGCTGTCCGACGAGTGGGACCTGAGCGCAGGCCAAGCCGCCTGGATCGGTACCGCCAACCTGCTGGGCATGGCACTGGGCGCGTTCGTGTGGGCGACGATTGCCGACCGCATTGGACGCAAAGCTGCTTTCACCGCCACACTGGCGGTCTTTGCACTCTTCACGGTGGCCGGGGCACTCACCACCGATATCGTCACCTTTGCTGTACTGCGCTTCATCGCAGGATTCGGGCTCGGTGGTGCCATACCGGTGGACTATGCCCTGGTCGGAGAATTCACCCCACGAAAACACCGCGGCCGAGTGCTCACCGCCATGGATGCCTGGTGGCCGATCGGATCCGCCCTTGCCGGATTTGTTTCGGCCTGGTTACTGGCCATGTGGGCTGACTGGCGCCCACCATTATTGGCCATGGTCTTACCGGCCATTCTGCTGATTTTCGTGCGACTCTGGATCCCCGAATCACCGATGTTTCTGATCCGGAAAAACCGTCACAACGAAGCCCGAAAAGTCATTGACAACCTGGTCAAGGCCACCGGAACCAAACCGGTTGAATACCGACTGGAGACCATGGACGACGTCCCAAAGATGTCGGCCGGTGCCGTCTTCGATCAACTGCGTCGCGTCTGGGCATTCTCATGGCGCACCACGCTTGCCGTCTGGCTTCTGTTTTTGACGGTCATGTTCGTCTACTACGTCTCCCTGCAGTGGCTGCCCACATTCCTGATGGAAGCCGGATTCGAACAAACCCAAGCATTTTTGACCACCGGCGGCATGTCGGCCATCGGGCTCGTGGGCGCGCTGGTGGCGACATTCCTGGTTGAGAAAACCGGGCGGCGGCCTCTGCTCGCAGTCTCTGCGGTACTAGGATCCATTCTGCTCGTGGTGCTGGCTGCATTCCTCCACGTCCCAGCCGCAGTCCTACCGCTGGTGTTGATCTATGGCATGGTTGTCCAAGTGGCCATCCCGGTCATGTATGCCTATGCTTCCGAGCTCTACCCCACCGATCTGCGCTCTTCTGGATTCGGATGGGCCTCGGCGGTCTCAAGGATCTCCGCGGGTATCGGCCCGCTGCTCTTCGTGACTCACCTGGTACCGGCCCTGACCCTTGCCGGCGCCTTCGCATTTGCTGGCGGACTGGTTGTGCTCGCCGTGATCGCGATGTTCCTGTTAGCCCCAGAAACTACGGGACGAGATCTGCAGGATTAGTGCCGTGTTGAAGCACATACGGTGTGAACACTGTCAATATTTGCATGATTTTGTTTGAATGAGATCATTGTACTCAGCTGTCGCCTAGCATTTCCCGAGTCGGGACCGAGCGCAGCAACGAACGAAACATCGCAATAAGGTAGGTGTATCATGAGTTCCTCTCACTCGAACTCTTCGACTGAGGAAGCCTTCGGCGCACAGTCGCCGGAGCCCGGTAAGACCGGAGAAAATGAGCAGCCCTCAACTATCGCTCAGACCGAAGCGGCGATGGAAGAACTGCCGGAGGAACAGCGTCTCCACGACGAAGATTCCGACGTTCGCATCGTCGGTAAACTCAAGGCCCAGGGCGTGCGCCTCGGACGGGGAATGATCGCACCCGCCGTGTTCTGGCCCTCGCTGATCATCGTTGGGGCCTTCGCGATCTTCGGGATTTTCTTTCCGGAAGCCGCCGACACAGCCCTGTCGTCAACACAGGCGTGGATTGTTTCCACCTTCGGCTGGTGGTACATGGCGGTTATCGCCGCCTTCATCGTGTTCGTCCTAGTGATCGCCTTCTCGAAGTACGGGAAAATCAAACTCGGCGGGCCCAATGACAAGCCTGAATTCAGTACGATGTCCTGGTTCACCATGCTTTTCAGCGCTGGCATGGGCGTCGGCCTGATCTTCTACGGTACCGGCGAACCACTTATTTTCGCGGAAGTGAACCCGAACCCTGGCTGGGAAGAGGGCAGCGCACGTGACATGAGCCATATGGCCATGGCGCAGACCTTCGTCCACTGGGGCCTGCACCCCTGGGCCGTTTACGCTGTCATCGGCTTGGCCATCGCCTACGCCGTTCATCGCCGCGGCCGGCCCGTATCCATTCGGTGGGCCTTCGAACCGCTCTTTGGTGACCGAGTCAAAGGCTGGATCGGCGATGTGATCGACATCCTGGCGATCTTCGGCACACTGTTCGGTATTGCGACCTCACTCGGCCTCGGCGCGCAGCAGATTGCCGCCGGTCTAGGAGCAATGGGCTGGGTCGAGGACTCAGGCAGCACCACGTTGCTGGTCGTGCTGATCTCAGTCATTACAATCCTGGCGCTTGCATCAGTCGTCTCGGGACTGGGCAAAGGCATTAAGTGGTTGTCCAACTTTAATATCTCCCTTGCCGGCATACTGCTGATCGCTGTACTGCTGTTGGGCCCGACCCTCTTCCTGGTTCAGAACCTGGTTGAATCATTCGGCGCCTACATTTCTAATGTCGCGGGCATGTCCTTCGACACCCAGGCATTTACCGGTCAAGAGGGCCAAGACTGGTCTTCGGCTTGGACGCTGTTCTACTGGGGCTGGTGGATCGCCTGGGCCCCCTTCGTCGGCGTCTTTATCGCACGCATTTCGCGGGGACGCACGGTACGTCAGTTCATCACCGCAGTCATGCTGGTACCCTTCACCGTGGGCATCGTCTGGTTCTCCATCATGGGTGGTTCCAGCTTGTTCAAGTACGTGCTCAACGACACCGATATGAGTCACCTGATTGGCGATGACGGAAGCCTCCTGGCGGAAGAGACGCTCTTCGACATCCTCGGCGACCTACCACTCGGATCGATACTGTCGGTGATTGCGATCATCGTGATTGCGATCTTCTTCATCACCTCGTCCGACTCCGGCTCACTGGTGGTGGACATGCTCGCATCCGGCGGTCATCCAAACCCACCAATCTGGTCCCGCGTACTCTTCGCAGTACTCGAAGGTGTGCTGGCGGCCGCTTTGCTGATTGCTGGCGGTTTGACGGCGCTGCAAGCCGGCTCACTGATCACTGCTCTGCCGTTTAGCGTTCTGTTGGCCATCATGTGCGTGGCCATCGTACGAGCGTTCAGAGTAGATCATCTACAGCTGAGTCAGCAACGATCCGCGCAAGAGTACTATCAGCTCAGCGACCGGTTGGCTGAAGACTTCGACACCGCGTTTGGCGATCAAGTCGACCACCGAATCGACTACCGCCTGCAGGCAACCCGCGGTATCCTCAACCGCGGTGGACGCGGCGATACTGCCACGCTTACGCAGCCAGAGGCCGACGAGTCGCCAAAGACCCGGGCGTGGCCACAACGCAAGGGCAAAGGTCGACGCAAAAAATAACTGAGCACTTCTGACGCTCAGCAATCAGTTCGGGGGACTCGCAATCCAAGCGGGTCCCCCGAACTTGTATTCAACGCCTGGCTCGTGACGACTCAGCCGGATCGCTGACGAACAGCTGACAACTGTCTTTAGAATTGTTTCAATGAATCCAAGGTGACCGTCATCACGCAGGCGCCGCAGCATGTCTCTGCGTGAAAGTAACCATAGAAAGAAGGATGAGATGAGCCAATCACAGGATCAGACATCCAAACAAACAGCGAATGAGCGTCCCTCTGAAGCGAAGGATCGCGCCGCGAACATCCCGGAAGCGAGCGGCGGGCCAAACGCTAAGCGCGCCCGCAGCTCGGTATCGGTTATTGCACCGTGGTGGTAGCGAGCACTGCACCACCAGCATCCAAGGCTTCGACCGCCACGTATTCGGAATCGTCCAACACCGGAATCGACGTCTCGAACGACGCCTTATTCACCGAGGTTTCTTGGGTGACGTCGTCTTCATCTGAACCAGCGAGCAGACGCCAGCGGTCGACTTCGGTTGCGCCATTCCAGGAGACATAGGCCCGCTGCTGACCGTTATCGGCTTGTTGTACAACAACATCCGGTTCCGTATTGGGCTGACCTTCCCAAGGGCCCTTATATGCTCGGTAGCTTCCGCCGCCACCACCAATGGGGCTCTCGTGGCAGCCATCACCGTGGCACACGTCGTAGATCAGTTCGCCCTCGTTGGTGTACTCAGAAAAGTAGGACTGCTGGCCCCAACCGATCATCATGTTGCCGTTGTCCAGCGGCTGCGTGTTGGCCATCGAACCGGCTGGACGGTCTTGTGGTGGAGTATATTCGGTCACCACCGAGGCCGTCATGGCATCCTCATCAACATCCAGGCGAAGCCCGCGCGATGACTTGTCCTCATCCGAATTATTGGCGTGGTTGTCCAGCAGGGTCAAGGTGCCGTCAGCATCCCGGGCTGCCGAGTGCTGCCATTTGAACACCGCGTCATCGTCCATGTCGAAGTCGCTGGATTTGCCGCCCAGTGTCCAATTCAGGTCACCGGATTCCCGGTCGATTTGATACACGGCGTGCGTGTGACGCGCGGACAGTAGAATCGCGTCTTCGTCATCGACGGTGGCTGAGTTGATATGGAAATAGTCAAACGGATTGTCCCTGGTACCCAACTCGGCTTCATCGTCGTCCTCATCATCGAGTTGTTCCTGGTGTTCTTCCTCAAAGTCCAGCATCGCGTCTGTGACCGGCACATGATCCAGTGCACTCCATTCAAGCAGCACCTCGCCGGTTTCCATATCGACTTCTTGGACCATCGCGTTTTCGACCCAGCCATCTTCGGGACCGCCGATGTCGCGCAAATCTATTTGCGTACCGACGTAGGCCAACAACAGCATCGTGCCGTCATCGGTGATCGTCATATCGTGAAAATCAGTTTCGTGCGGCGGCAGCGAACCCCCGGTGGTCACCGTGTTGAACACCTGATAATCCTCGTCCATCAGGTAGATGTCGCCGTAGCCGCACCCACCTGAGGCCGGGCCCTTGAAGTACGTGAGCACTGTTTCGTCCTGATACTGCTGCGGGCGCAAGTCGAAGTGGCCGTCATCCCCATCATGTTGGCCGGAGGGATCCATCCACACCACTTCACCAGTGGGATCCAGAATCATGGCCGCGCTCGTCGGCGTGTCAGTGTCAAAGTTTGGGGTGACGAAAATGTACTCGTCCGATTCGGCGAACTCGTCGTCCCAGGCCTCACCGCGGGTCATATCAATCTCGGGCGGCATCAAGTCCGGTCGGGACTCGAAACTTTGATGCGGCACGGGCGTATCCCCGCATCCAACCAACACCAAGCTCAGGGTTGTTGTGGCAGTGAGACCTAGGGTTCGGGAGATTTTATGCTGACTCGCCATAGTCTGGGATTCTATACCCTAGGCGGACCAATGTTGGTACCCGATCAAATCAGGGAGTGGCTCCAGTTGGATCCCCACCTCATCCCCCGAGGCATCGATCTGCCAGTCGCCGTCAGCCCACACCATGTCCAGCACTACCGAGGTGCGGGAGGTTTCAGAACCATCAAACGACGTGACGGCCATATCGATCTGTGCGGTGTCTCCTTCGTAGTTCACCAACCGGAAGCCACCCAACGCAGTATCAGCCTCGGCAAAGACGCTGGAGAATAGCGTTTCGGCTTCCGCCTGATGCTGGCCGGAGTACTCACCCGCAAAGAAATTCAGATCGTCTTCCCAGAAGGACGGGTTGACCAGCTGGCCGGAGTAAGCCGAAGCCGCGAACAGCATGCCGCGCGGCGAGTGTTCAAAACAGCTGAATTCGCCGTCGGAATCGTAATTGCCCGGACCATAGGTATCCGAGGTCGGCAACCATGCACCTCGATGTTCAACCCATTGGGCATCCGGGGTATCGGCGATCGACCCTTCCAACGCGACCCCACCGAGGTCGCAGACCGAATCGGTGGCCTGCTCCGAATAGAGTGCATCTTGGCCGAACTCGTTGTCGTCGTCGAGCGACGAGAGAATAAACGTCATGACCAACGCGGTGGCAGCTACTGCGATACCGATGATGGTCAGCACACCTTTACCGGTGGTCCAGAAATTGGCTTGCTGGGTCTGCGGCGGGTTTTCAGAGGTAGTGGTTTCACGCTTAGTCATCGGCCGCCAGTCTAGCCGGAATCTTTGGGTGTCAGCTGGATGCGGGCGGGTATGCTGGCAGGTGAGAGATTGTAGTCCGTAGTAAAGGATGTCATGGCAGATCATAAATTTGGGTTCCGCACACGCGCCCTCCACGCCGGGTCGGTGCCGGATGCTGTTCACGGTTCGCGCGCCGTACCGATTTACCAGACGACGTCATTCGTCTTTGAAACCCAGCAGGACGCAGCAGACCTGTTCGCTCTGCAGAAATACGGCAACATTTACTCCCGTATTTCCAACCCGACCGTGGCCGCATTCGAAGAACGCATTGCTGCCTTGGAAGGCGGCATCGGTGCGGTGGCGACGGCTTCCGGGCAGGCCGCTGAATTCGTGACCATCGCGGCGTTAGCTGGCGCCGGTGACCACATCGTGGCATCGTCCAAACTTTACGGCGGCACCGTCACCCAGTTTGACGTGTCACTGCGCCGTTTCGGGGTGGACACCACATTCGTCGACTCTACCGAAGTCGAAGATTTCGAAGCCGCCATCACCCCCAATACCAAGGCCATATACACCGAGATCGTTGCCAACCCCTCCGGTGTGATCGTTGATTTGGAAGGTTTGGGCAAGCTGGCCGCCGAGCACGGTATCCCGCTGATCGTTGACGCCACGTTGACCCCGCCGTACCTGATCCGCCCGTTAGAACACGGGGCCGATATCGTCATCCACTCGGCCACCAAATTCTTGGGTGGACACGGCACCACCATGGGCGGCGTCGTCGTGGAATCCGGCAAATTCCCGTGGGATAACGGCAACTTCCCTTCGATGACGGAACCGGTCGCCTCGTATAACAACCTGTCTTGGTACGGCAACTTCGGCGAGTTCGGCTTCCTGACCAAGCTGCGCAACGAGCAGCTCCGCGACTTTGGTCCGACACTATCCGCTCAGGCCGCGTTCCAGCTGATGATCGGGGTTGAAACCCTGCCACAGCGCATGGACGAACACCTGACCAATGCTTACCAGGTCGCCGAATGGTTAGCCGCAGACGACCGGATTGAATACGTGAACTTCGCCGGGCTCAAAGACAATCCCTATTATGAACGCGGTCAAGAGCTGCTGCCATTGGGTGTGGGCTCGGTATTCAGCTTTGGCGTGAAAGGTAGCCGAAAGGCTTCCGCAGATTTCATGGCTAACCTACAGTTGGCATCACACCTGGCAAATATTGGTGATGCGAAAACCCTGATGTTGCATCCGGGTTCGACCACCCACCAGCAGCTCTCGGAACAACAACTCGAAGCAGCTGGCATTCCAGATGATTTGGTGCGCATCTCGGTGGGCATCGAAGATGTCGATGACATTATCTGGGACCTCGACCAGGCGTTGACCGCAACGATGAAAGACGCCTAAGGAGAATCAATGACTGCCATATCTGAACGTAAATGGGTCGGTCCAGGGGCTGTTGAGCGCCTGAACATCCTGCAAAATGTTAAAACCATAGCCATTGTTGGTGCGTCCGATAAGCTCAAGCGCGCCTCGTACTTTGTCTCCACCTACCTGTTGGCTTCGTCGACGTATGACGTATACTTCGTCAACCCGATTCTGGCAGAGAAGGGCGGCGAGATCCTGGGGCATCCGGTCTACGCTTCACTTGAAGATATTCCGGTGCAGGTCGATATGGTCGACGTGTTCCGTCGTGCTGAAGACACCCCCGAGATCGCCAAAGAGGCCGCCACCATTGGTGCCAAGTACTTCTGGTTGCAACTCGGCATCTGGTCCGATGAAGCAGCCGAGGTCGCTGAAGACCTCGGGTTGACCGTGGTGATGGACCGTTGCGTGAAGATTGAACACGCACGTTTCCACGGCGGCCTGAACTTAGCTGGCTTCAACACCGGCGTGATTTCCTCAAAGCGACAGCGACTCGACGCCTAAAGCTTGCGAGTACACACCGGCCGTTGGGTTTTGACCCGGCGGCCGGTTACGTATTTCGACATAGTTGAGCGCACGTTTATCTAGTGGCCACATCCACTACTGTGGTGGACATGAGTACCGCCCTACCTGTCGATTGGAAGCCCTGGCGTAGCGCAACACCCCTTGGCAACCAGCGCCCCACGAAAACAGATCTTGCTGATTCACTCCATTCTGGTCTGGGGCGTGAGGACGTCTTGCCATTTCCCACCGACGAGCAGTGTGCCGACACGCTACGCATACTCATTGTTGGCATCAACCCGAGTCCTTGGACCGCCGCAGTGAACGCACCGTTTGCTCGTCCGGGCAATCGATTCTGGCGGTCTCTGGCCACCGCCGGGATCACACCTCATACAGTGGATGCCTCCAGAGGACTGTCCAATGACGATGAACGAATGCTTGCCGAATTGGGCTTGGGCATTACGAACCTTGTCACAAAGCCAACGGCGCGAGCGGATGAACTCACAGCGGACGAATTGCGCGCGGGAGGCTCTCACCTGGTTGAGCGCGTCGCCGTACTGCAGCCAAGAGTCGTAGCGATACTCGGCATCACCGCGTTTCGTACAGCGTTTTCAATGCCGCACGCGTCACTTGGACCACAGTCAACGGAGACGTTCGCGGGGTGGCCTCCAAACACTCAATTGTGGGCGATGCCGAACCCGAGTGGGCTCAACGCGCACGAGAGCATTCAAACGCTTGCCGAGAAGTGGACCGCAGTGTGGGACGCCTCAAGTACGCCCTAACTGAAAATGATGGAGCCACCATGGCAAGTCGTTAGGCGGCGATGCGCATGGTGATTTCGGTGTGGTGGTGCCGGTAGTTGTTGGTGTCGAATCGTGGGTTGGGGTCGATATCTGGCGGCCCGTCGTCGGGGTCATCGGGTGGCCCGGTATCATCTGGCCCGTGTTCTTCGGGTGGGTCACCGGTGTCGGGTGGCTCGGCTGTACTGACTGGTGGGGTGGTCGTGGTGTATTGGTGACCGGTCGGGGTGATCACGGTCAAATGGTCGGGGTTGCCTTCGTGGCGCCATCCGGTGGCTTCTTTGGTCTGGTTACAGGCCGCGCAGAGCCCGCTGGCATTATCCCAACTGGTGGGCCCGCCGTTGTTGACGGGGGTGATGTGGTCAATCTGCTGAATCGGCGCATCACAATAGGGTGTGCGACATACGCCGTCTCGCAGGGTGACCATACGTTTCAATCCTTCGGGGAACGCGCGACGACGCGACTCCATCCCCACCAGCTGGTGATTTTCAGGCCGGGTGAATACCCTGCGCAGAAAGACCTCTGCATTCGGGTCAGCAACCCAATCCCTTGCGGTCTTAGCGGGGATGGGGCCGTGGCCGGTCAACCATGCCGGGGCCTGCCCCTCACCAAACAACGCCGCATCAGTCATCACCAGCTGCACTTCAGCGGCCACCGCAGGTGCCGTGGTCTGGCCGGTAGCACGTTCAATGAGCAGATCCGCCATGAGCTGATCACGAGTCCGCCGCGGCCCTGAGGGGTTGGCAGGATCCACAGTGTCACCATCAGCAACCCGACTAGTCGCTGCTTTATGTAGGCAGGCCAGCACGACGACGGCTTGGGGCATCGGCACCAACGCCGAAATATAAGCCATCCCACCGGGGGCGGGACGTACTGATACCCGACGCTGCGACCGAGACCGCTCCTGTCGATCCCGGGCGGTGACCTGGTCCAGCTTCTGGGCCTCACCACGCACCAGGTTGCCTAAGGTTCGGGGCCCCACCCCGTCTAGCCGGTGGGCTATCCGCTCATCAACCATCCGGCGGTGCTGGGTGGAGAGCCATTTGGTTTCTGTGGCGACGACCTGGGCGTGCTCCTCATGAATCACCCCGGCCTCTAGAGCGTGCAGGGTGTTGGGTAAACACCCGACCAATGCGTGGGCGGTGTCCAGGTGGCGTTTGCCACGGGCCGGGGAATCACCCCGAGCCAACCCAACCTCTGAAGCCAGACCTGTACCCCACCGATCTTTCGGCACACCTGCGGCAGCTTGCTTATTCAACCGGTATTGCTCCAACACCGCAGTATGTTTGGCCTGGACCGCCGACAGCGCCGATTTGCTGCGTTCTAGCACAGCCAACAACTCAATCGCCTCAGCCTCAGACCCCGCAGGATCCATCTCGACAAGATCCTCACACACTGCTTCTAGGTCTGCTACCAGTGCCGAGGAACGCTGCACAGTCTGCTCAAGACTCACAAGGCACCACTCCTTTCAACACAGGAGACACAGACCAAAGGCTTTCCAAAAACCGGGAAGGACTGTTCAGGGTATTGCCCCTATTCTACCGTGCATTGAGTCACATGACAAGAGTTCTACATATCTTTTGAAGTACTTTAAGTTACTTGAAGTCGGTGTATATCACGTGAATATCACGAGTGCATGGTGTGTCGCTACTTTTGTGGATAACTCAGCAACACAATCAACCACTATCCACAAGCCACTGGGGGACTTAGAAAATACGGTCCGCGCATGTCGACATAGAGAAGGCTCGCCGGTTATGCACTAGAAATTTGATCGGCGGAGCCCAGTCATCTGTCGAGGGAGCATCCCAGCATGAATAACTACAGATACGAGTGCACGAGCCCGGACAATGCGGACTGCACGCCTCAGGCAAAAACCAAGGGCCCCGGTTTCGTACCGGAGCCCCTGATCACTCATCACTCACACCTTGAAGATGTGTTTACTAGCCTAAGAAATCTTGGTCGGGAAAGGCTTGAGGCTTCCTGTATAAAGTCGCAGAGTTTTTCTCGCCCGCTTTCGAAACAAAAGGTAGACATGAAAAAGCCCCGACCGACGAACTTTGAAAGTTTTCAAAATCCTGGCCGGGGCTTTTACTTATCACTCACACCTTGAGGTACCTCCACTATAAACACATAGGGCTTGAGGTCCTCCGAGAATTCCCTGTTGAATTCCTGAGAATTTATACGTGGTGCAGGGCAATGTACTCGCGCAGCGCTTCCGCGTCCACGCCCATATCTATGGTGTGCTGTTCTAACTCCAACAGGCGCGCAAATTCGGGAAGTAGTTCGGGCTCAAAGCCTAGAGCTTCGTTGACGATGTCCCCGAACTTTTCAGGTTTCGCCGTTTCCAACACGAGCATCGGCTGCTCGGGTTTCTGGAAGCCCCGTGCCACGGTCACACCATCAGCGGTATGTGGGTCGATCACGACCTGGGCTTTCTCGTACACCGCACGGATCGTGGACACCCGGTCTTCGTGCGTTGAGGTGCCAGACACCATACCGAATTCCTGCTGGAATCGCGGCTGGTGTTCAGAAAGATCGAGTGTGCCGGTTGCGTCCAACTGCTGCCATGCATCGGCAAGCTTCGTCTGATCCTGACCGAGTACCAGGTAGATAAAACGTTCCAGATTGGATGCTTTGGAGATATCCATCGACGGCGATGAGGTGGCCAGGGTGTTATCGGCCGAGCGTGGCTCGTACTCGCCAGACCGGAAGAATTCATCCAGCACATTGTTCTCGTTGGTCGCCAAGACAAGGGTGTCGATGGGGAGACCCATCTGTCGTGCAAGTTGACCAGAGAAGATGTTGCCGAAGTTGCCCGAGGGCACCGCAAACGAGACACCGAAGTCCGCGCGTTGCTCGGCAGGAATACCGGTGGTCACGCGCAGCCACGCCCAGAAATAGTAGACGGACTGTGCGATGAGTCGACCAAGGTTGATCGAGTTGACCGTCCCCAGCGAATTGGCGGCCTTGAACTCAAGGTCTCCGTTGAGGTCTTTGACCAACTGTTGCGCATCATCGAACACGCCTTCGACGACGATGTTGTGCACGTTGTCATCGGTCAGCGTGTACATCTGCGCGCGCTGGAACCGGGACATCCGGCCCTTTGGAGACAGCATGAAGACGCCGATGTTCGGTTTCGACCGGAAGGCATATTCGGCGGCCGAACCAGTATCGCCCGAGGTGGCACCGAGAATATTCAGTGTTTCCCCTCGCTTCTTCAACACGTACGGGAGGGCTTCGCCCAAGAACTGCATGGCCATATCTTTGAAGGCCAGGGTCGGGCCTTGCGAGAGGTCCACCAGCGCGGTCATCTGGTCGATCGGCGTCAGCGGCACGACCATGTCTGCTTTAAATTGCTCACCATAGGCAGCCCGACACAACTCGGCTAGGTCGTCGCGCGGAATATCCGTCCAATACAGGCCGATGACTTCGGTGGCGAGTTCGGCGTAGCTGAGGTCCCGC
Source organism: Yaniella soli (assembly GCF_054782375.1). Classification (NCBI taxonomy): domain Bacteria; kingdom Bacillati; phylum Actinomycetota; class Actinomycetes; order Micrococcales; family Micrococcaceae; genus Yaniella; species Yaniella soli. The sequence continues at coordinate 57,175 of NZ_BAAGSP010000014.1, read as the reverse complement.
CAGGATTCGATCGTCTCAGGCTCGACACTTGGGATGGCCTCCGGCACGACGAGCCCGCCATCGGGGGCGAGCCCTTCGAGAAGCACATCAGAGAAGTTTGACGGCTCCATGCCGCCGCGGGTGGATACGTATTGCATGGGTTTAGTCCTCGTAGATGAGATCGCGGACTTGGATGACCTCGTCGCGGCCTGGACCAACGCCCACACCGGAGATCCGGACACGTGCGAGTTTTTCAAGTGCCGCAATGTAGTCCTGGGCGTTCTGCGGGAGATCTTCGAGGCTGCGTGCCCCCGAAATGTCTTCGTCCCAGCCGGGGAAGTATTCGTAGATCGGCTTGGCGTGGTGGAAGTCGGTTTGGGTCATCGGCATGGCATCGTGGCGCACACCGTCGACGTCGTAGGCAACGCAGACCGGGATTTCGTTGATGCCGGTCAGCACGTCGAGCTTGGTGACGAAGTAGTCGGTGAACCCGTTGATCATCGCAGCGTGGCGGGCCATCACGGCGTCGTACCAGCCGGTACGGCGTGGGCGTCCGGTATTGACCCCGAATTCGCCACCGGTGGTGCGCAGCTGCTCGCCCATATCGTCAAAGAGTTCCGTCGGGAACGGGCCGGCACCAACGCGAGTGGTGTAGGCCTTGACGATGCCGATGGTGCGGGTGAAGCGCGTTGGCCCAATGCCGGCACCGACGGAGGCTCCCCCTGCGGTGGGGTTCGACGAGGTCACGAACGGGTACGTGCCGTGGTCAACGTCCAAGAAGGTGGCCTGGCCGCCCTCCATGAGGACCACCTTGTCGTCGTCGAGTCCTTCATTGAGCATGCGTACCGAGTCGATCACCATGGGACGCAGACGTTCGGCGTAGGCCATGAAGTATTCGACGATCTCGTCAACGGTAAAGGCGCGACGGTTATACAGCTTGACCAGCAGTTCGTTCTTCTGGCGCAGGGCACCTTCGATTTTTTGGCGCAGGATCGACTCGTCGTAGAGGTCTTGAACGCGGATCCCCAGGCGAGCAACCTTGTCCTGATATGTCGGGCCAATACCGCGTCCGGTGGTGCCGATGGCGCGTTTTCCAAGGAAGCGTTCGGTGACCTTGTCGAGCGTCTGATGGTACGGCGCGACCAGATGTGCGTCAGCAGAAATGCGCAAGTGCGATGTGTCGTGACCGCGAACCTCGAGCCCATCGATTTCTTCAAAGAGGGCCTCGAGGTTGATGACAACACCGTTCCCAATCACCGAGATGGCTTGCGGCGATAGGATTCCTGCGGGCAGCAGCTTGAGTTCAAACTTCTCACCGTTGACGACCACGGTGTGACCGGCATTATTACCGCCGTTTGGTTTGACGACGTAGTCAACGCGACCGCCGAGCAGGTCTGTTGCTTTGCCTTTGCCCTCATCGCCCCATTGGGCTCCCACGATTGCGATTGCTGGCATAAAATTCATCTCTCCCACGGGGACGGACGTACACCGGCCCACAACATAGAAAGGTTCTCGCACCCGCAGCACGCTGGATTTGGGTCGAGAACAGTTACAACCAGAGTTTACCAAATCACAGTGACGCCTCGAAGTTTGCGAAAGGTGCTCCTCACCGAGGCAACAAAAACCCCATTCCGTCTACTGCGGCACCATAGAACACCATATGAGTCTTACATTATGCTGACAGGAAACATGTCAGGGTCAACAGCAGCCTTGTCGCCAACATCACAATATTCTTTCGAAGCGCACTGTGGCGCAGATCGTATACGAACTCGAGGTGCATCACCGTGGCACAGGACTAGCTCACACGACCGGCGGGGCTGCACAAATGATCAGTTTCGTATATGATTTTCCCAGCTTCACTTTGCTGTGAAATAGCTCACCACACAGCGTGCGTCAAGAGACTGTCGACTCTCAACACCTCTCGAGGCACGAAGAATTCGAGCACTAAGGAAACTCATCATGGAAAAACTGATTCGCGGTATGGCCCGGGTGCTTGCCGTGCTTTCAGCGTCTGCCATCGTGATCATGGTCATTGCGATCACGATCGACGTGTTTGTCCGGAACGCCACGGGCGCTTCACTGGGAGGCATGATCGAAATCGCAGAAACCGCGATGGTCACCGCCGTTGCCTTTGGGCTGGCCTGGGCCGGCGTCAATGGCGAGCACGTTGCGGTGACACTACTGACAGACCGCTTCAACGCAACCTGGACAAAAATTATCCACATTTTCGTGTGGACTGTCGTAGCGATCTACACCGCATGGTTGTCCTATGCGAACATCCTGCGCTCGATCGACTCGACCCAATCATCAGAAACGCGCTTCGGGCTGGTGCAGTGGCCGATGTATCCAATGCGTTGGGTGCTCACCATCGGACTCATCTCGCTATTCATCGTCGCAATCCTCAACCTGGTACGCATCCTGACTGGCAAAGGCCCCATGGGCTTTGCCGATGAGATCGAAGCCGCCCTGGCTGACGAAACTCTTCCCGACGACAACCAACCCACCGCACAACCAGAATCGGCCATGGTGGGCGAAACACCCACCGCCGATGACAAGGCCACTAAAGGAGAGCGAAACTCATGACAGTTGGTGCTGTAATCGCTATTGTTTTGATCCTGATGCTGGCCCTGCTGTTGTTGCGAGTGCCGGTAGCAGTATCACTGGGTGTCTCTGGTGCAATCGGGCTGCTCCTGTTGCGCGGGTTCAACCACACCACACTCGAACTCGGGGCGATACCATTTTCCCAAACGGCGACCTTCTCGCTGACCATCATTCCGATGTTCATCTTGATGGGGATGTTTGCGGTCCGTGCGCACGTGGCGGACTACGTCTTCAAAATTGCCGACCGCGTCCTGGGACGATTCCCAGGTGGACTCGGTATTGCCACCGTTGTGGCTTCTGCAGGCTTCTCAGCCGTGTCCGGTTCCTCCATCGGGACCGCGGCCACCATGGCTCGCCTCTCGGTATCGGAAATGCGCGCCGCCGGTTACCCCGCCTCCATGGCCACCGCGCTGGTCGCCGTCGCGGGTACGTTGGGCTCGATGATCCCGCCGTCCACATTCCTGGTGCTCTACGCGATCCTCGCTCAGCAATCTGTTGGCGAAATGCTGGCCGCCGGTATAGTCCCGGGTGTACTGTCGGCTATCGCCTACTCACTATGGATCATGTTTGCCGGCTGGCGGATGCGGCGCGAAGGCAAGGTTGTTACCCAGGCCGATAGCGTCCACGACGCCCTGCATCAGGCTTCGGAGATCACGACCGCACAAAAAGAAAAAACCGCGTTGAGCAAACTGCCATGGCGCGGTCTGGTCTACGTCGTCATCCTGTTCACTATTGTGCTGGGCGGCATGTACTCCGGTATTTTCACCGCGACCGAATCCGCCGCATTTGGCGCGATCGCCGCGGTCATCATTCTGCTGTTCGAGCTGCGCAAAGAGGGCCTTAAAGGCATTGGCCAAGGCATCAAGGGCGCGCTCGAGGCCACGGCTTCGACGACGGCCATGGTGTTCTTCATTGTGATCGGCTCCGGTATTCTCACCGCATTCTTCATCGCGGCACGGGTACCAAACATGATCACGGAGACCGTGCTGTCATGGGACATGTCACCGACCCTGGTCATGCTCATCTTGCTTCTGAGCCTGGTGCCACTGGGCATGGTGCTGGAATCACTGTCATTGCTGATGATTTCCGTACCCCTCCTGTTGCCAGTTGCCCTGGAATTCGGATTCGACCCGATCTGGTTGGGCATTCTGATCGTCAAGTTCATTGAAATTGGCATGGTCACACCACCTGTAGGCATCAACGCATTCGTGGTCTCTGGCACCACGGGCGTTCGCTCAGAAACTGTCTTCCGTGGCATCATGCCATTCTTTGTGATCGACCTGGTGTTGATCGCAATCTTCTTCTTCGTCCCCGACATCATCTTGTACCTGCCAAGTTTGGTTCAAAATTAGGAAGGCAAACTCAACAATGAAAAAATCACTCACACCTCGCTTAGGGAAGCTGGCAGCTGTTGCTGCAGCCGGCGCCCTCGCGCTCACCGCCTGCGGTGACGGCGTCGTAGACCAAGGCGGTGGCTCCGGCGAAACCTTCGAGTTCACCCAGGCCAATGGTGCGCTTGACGGCACACCACACGCTGCGGTTTCCGAAGCATACATGGACGCCGTCGAAGAGGCATCCGACGGACAGATCACTTTCGAACGCACCAGCTTCGAAGCGACCTGTGCCATGGATGAAGTTGCTGACTGTGTCAGCGATGGTCGCGCCGACATTGGCGTCACCGTCACCGACTACACCCCGCACCTGCTGCCAACCTTGTCGGTCATGTCAATCTCGTTCTTGAACAACGACATCCAGGCTTCGGTTGAAGCACTCTACGACGTGCACAACAACTACGAACCAGCCAGCCAGGAGCTGGAAAACGCCAACCTGGAATACATTGGTGCATGGCCAGTCGGTGCATTGCTGCTGGGCTCAGATGAACCAATTGAAAGCCTGGAAGCCGTGAACGGCATGTCCGCTCGCGCCGCCGGTCCGGTCACGCAGCGCACACTGGAAGCAGCTGGCATCAACGTCAACGCGATCACCGCAGCTGAAACCTACGAATCATTGCAGCGTGGCGTCATCGACTCCGTCGCCTCGTCATTGGACTTCGCAGTGAACTACAACATCACCGAACAGCTCCCATACTGGGTTGACCCAGGCCTGGGTCAGTACACCGCTTACGGTATGTGGTGGAACAAGGACGCCTACGATTCCTTGACTCCAGAACTCCAGGAAACCGTTGATGGCGTCACCCAAGAATTCAACCAGGGTGAAATCATCGCGACCTCCAACGGCGCCCTCGAAGAGGTCTGCCAGGGCATGCTCGACTCCCCTGACGTCGAGAACTTCTCTTCATGGCCTGAAGAAGAAACTCAAGCATGGGAAGATCTGGCCGGCGACGAAGCCCAAGCAGCGTGGTTGGAAATCATGGAAGACTACAACTTCACTGACGCGGAAGCATACCTCGATGAATATGTCGCCGCATACGAAAGCCACGAGTCTGAAGAGAACCCAGTTGACGCTGGGATCGCCTGTGCCGACACCTGGCAGGAACAGAACAGCTAAAACACACACCTAGCGAATAGCTAGCACACCACTTGTGGGGATGAACCTTTTGAGGTTCGTCCCCACAAGTATTTAACGGCAGCATACGCAGAACAGTATGTAAGAAATCCTTGAATGAAGTCTTACACCTTGTCACTGTGATTCACATCTCACTTACGCGAGTATGGGTGTCAGATAGTAAATAACGCACCCGGCCGGAGATATGAAAAAGCGCGTATCTGCTCCGCGCCTTCGCGAAGGACACTTTCTTCGGCCCGCCAGAGAATGTAGGAAGACACCTTGACCAACACCTCCAACAATAACTCCACACGATTCGGGCTCGACGCCGAGCGGTTCCTATCAGATTTTCACCACACCACCATCTACGGCGCGACGGACAAGAACGGGATTGATCGCCAAGCCGGCAGTGACGAACACGGCGCGGTACGAGATTGGATCGAAGAACAGGCGGTCGCGCGAGGTTTCAACGTCGTCACCGATGAAATCGGCAATATCTTTGCCCTCAAAGAATGGGTGCCAGGTGCCCCCTTCGTGCTCGTCGGATCCCATCTGGATAGCCAGCCGCTGGGCGGACGATTTGACGGCACCTACGGTGTGATCGCGGCGCTCCATGCGGCATCGGCGGTCGATCAAGCCGTCACCGACGAGCTCATTGCCCCACAAACAAACATTGCCGTCGTCGACTGGTTCAACGAAGAAGGTAGCCGGTTCCCGCCATCGATTATGGGCAGTTCGGTGTTTGTTGGCTTATTCGACCTCGAAAAAACTCTGCAAACCACGGACCCGGACGGTGTGACCGTCGAAGAGGCCCTCACCCACACGAAGCGACGCGGAACCGCGATCGACCTGCCCGTCGCTGGGTACGCGGAGATCCATATCGAGCAGGGCAGACGGCTGGAACGTGCTGGCATACCCATCGGGGTCGTAGACCGCAGTTGGTACACCCAGAAACTGCTAGTCACCGTCACCGGCGAACAATCCCATACCGGTGCCACGCTGATGTCGGATCGTCGCGATGCACTCGTGGCCGCGTCACACGTGGTGATCATGGTCGAAGAACTCGTCGACGACTTCGAGCCCGAAACAATTGTCACCTCGGTCGGTAAATTCGATGTCGAACCGAACTCCCCCATCGTCGTGCCGCGTCAAGTAGATCTCGTGGTCGACATCCGTGCCGACGACAAAGCAGACGTGCTGCGTGCACGAACCCTGCTGCTTGAGCGGATGGATCGATTAGCCACCAGACGCTCGGTCACCATTGATGCTGAAGACTTTGATATTCGCCCGGTTCAACGCTTCCCCGAGGACGCGGTGGCACTGGGCGAAAAAGCCGCCATCGACGAGGGCGAAGAGTCGCGTGTGATGGCCACCCTGGCCGGACACGACTCGGTCGCGCTCAATCGGGTCACCCCAAGCGTGATGTTATTCGTCCCCTCCGTCGACGGCGTCTCACATTGCGAACGTGAATTCACATCCGACGAGGACCTCGTCACCGGCTTGAGAGTGCTCACGAATCTGGTCTCCCGCATGATCAGCGGTGAATTAGCAGAGGTCGAACCCGGCGGCTCACTGACTGAATAACCACACACCCAATGTTCTCCACGAAAGGAGCGTCCATGAACACAGTACGCGTAGCGTTGAGTCAAACCACCTGGACCGGCGATCAAGAATCCATGCTGGACAAGCACGAGGATTTCGCGCGCCGTGCCGCTGCCGAAGGTGCTCAAGCGATCTGTTTCCAAGAACTCTTCTACGGCCCCTACTTCGGGATCACAGAAGAACGTAAATACTACGACCTGGCGGAGCCGGCTGATGGGCCGATCGTCACCCGCTTCGCTGCCTTGGCAAAAGAGCTCTCATTAGTCATGATCCTACCGATCTACGAAGAAGAACAACCCGGCGTCTACTACAACTCTGCTGTGGTTGTGGACTCGGATGGTTCGATCGTGGGCACCTACCGCAAAAATCATATCCCGCACGTCGATAACTTCTACGAAAAGTTCTACTTCCGTCCCGGCAACCTCGGATGGCCAGTCTTTGATACCGCCATCGGCAAAATCGGGGTCGCCATCTGCTACGACCGTCACTTCCCTGAAGGATGGCGGATGCTCGGGTTGGCAGGCGCCCAAATTGTGTTTAACCCCAATGCGGCAAAACCCGGTTTATCGAACCGTCTCTGGGAGTTGGAACAGCCCACCGCGGCAGCAGCCAACGGCTACTTTGTGGTGGTCCCCAACCGAGTCGGTCGCGAGGACAACGAGTACGGTGAGCTGGCCGTGGACTTCTACGGTAGCTCCTACGTGGCCGATCCCCGAGGCAACGACGTCGGAGAGCGCGGCTCGACCCAAGAAGAAGGCCTGCTGGTGCGCGATTTGGATATGGACCTGGTGCGAGAAGCACGCAACGAATGGCAGTTCTACCGCGACCGTCGCCCAGACACCTATGACGCGATCGTCGCACCGTAAACGGAGCAGCTCACTGAGCACAACACTTTGAAACCCACTCTGGCCACAAGGAGAAAAACCTATGAAGACTCTGATCACCAACGGAACCGTGATCAATGCGACCGGAACCGCACAAGCCGATGTACTCGTCGACGCTGAGAAGATCGTCGCCCTCTTCAGCCCCGGCACCACGGACGTGCAAGCTGACCACGTCATCAATGCTGCCGGAAAATACGTCGTCCCGGGTGGCATCGACGCCCACACGCATATGGAAATGCCGTTCGGCGGCACCTATGCCAGCGACACGTTTGAAACCGGTACTCGCGCGGCCGCCTGGGGTGGTACCACCAGCATTATCGACTTTGCCATCCAAAAACAGGGCGAACGTGTCCAAGACGCCTTAGAAACCTGGCACGGGCTGGCAGCAGGCAACAGCGCGGTGGATTACAGTTTCCACCAGGTCATCGGTGGTGTCGACGACGAGTCGCTCAAGGCCATGGAATCGCTGGTCGATGAAGGCGTCAGCTCGTATAAAATGTTCATGGCCTACCCCGGGGTTTTCTACGCTGATGACGCCCAAATAGTGCGGGCCATGCAAAAAGCCCGCGAGCTGGGCATGATGACCATGATGCACGCAGAAAACGGCCCGGCCATCGACGTCCTTGCCGAACAGCTCGTGGCCCAGGGCAAGTCCACCCCGTATTATCACGGCCTTGCCCGCGCCTGGCAGATGGAAGAAGAAGCCACCCACCGGGCCATCATGCTGGCCGATCTGACCGACACCCCACTGTACATCGTCCATGTAGGTGCCAAACAGGCGCTGGAACAGATCGCTTGGGCCCGTGATAAAGGCAAGAACGTGTTTGCTGAAACCTGCCCGCAGTATCTCTATCTGTCACTCGAAAAGCAATTGGGCGCCAGCTCCGAGCAATGGGGAGATTTCGAAGGCGCAAAGTGGGTATGCTCCACTCCACTGCGTGCCGAAAGCGAAGGCCACCAGGACGCTATGTGGCAGGGCCTGCGGACCAACGACCTGCAGATGGTCTCGACCGACCACTGCCCATTCTGTATGAAAGACCAAAAGGAACTCGGCAAAGATGACTTCCGGTCCATCCCCAATGGCATCGGCTCCATCGAACACCGGGTCGATCTGCTCTACCAGGGTGTGGTCGACGGACGCATCTCCCTGCCACGCTGGGTCGAACTGATCTCCACGACGCCTGCCAGGATGTTCGGCATGTACGGCAAAAAAGGCGTCATCCAACCCGGAGCAGACGCCGACATCGTCATCTACGACCCGAATGGACACACGTCCATTGGCGTTGAGAAAACACACCACATGAATATGGACTACTCGGCCTGGGAAGGCTTTGAAATCGAAGGCCACGTCGATGTCACCATGTCCCGGGGCAAAGTACTGATCTCGGATGGTCAATACCACGGCACCAAGAGCCATGGACAGTTCATCAAACGTGGCCTCAGCCAAGCACTCATCTAAACCCGATTCATCCCTCTCACTGCCCACACCCTGCAAATGAAAAGGAGCCAATCTCATGGATTTTGGAGCCGTCGCACAAGTCAATGCCCCCGCAGCCCGCATCATCTCTTTGGCGCAACAGGCTGAAGAGCACAAATTCAGTCACTTTTGGACCTATGATTCCCACATCCTCTGGCTCGAGCCATACGTGGTGCACTCGCTGATCTTAGATCGGACCAGCCGGTTGACGGTCGGTCCCATGGTGACTAACCCGGCCACCCGCGATGTGACCGTGACAGCCTCGACCTTTGCAACGCTGAACCACCACTTCGGCAATCGCACCATCTGCGGTATCGGTCGTGGCGACTCGTCGCTGCGAGTCATGAAGAAAAAGCCCGTCGGCATGCAAGAGTTCCGTCGCTCCATCGAGGTCATCAAGGACCTGTCGAACTCTCGTGCCACGGAAATTAATGATGCCACCATCCGGTTTCCATGGTCACAAAAATCTGAGACAGAAGTCTGGGTCGGCGCCTACGGTCCCAAGGCGCTAGCTATCGCCGGAGAAGTCGGCGATGGCTTCATTCTGCAGTGTGGCGACGTCGAAATTGCCGCATGGATGATCAAGACCGTCCGCGAAGCCGCAGCCAATGCCGGACGCAACCCCGATGACATCGCCTTCTGTGTCGCCGCACCGTTCTACATCACTGACGGCACCCAGGAATCTCGTGAGCACGCGATTGAGCAATGTCGCTGGTTCGGTGGGATGGTCGGCAACCACGTCGCCGATATTGTGTCCCGCTACGGTTCGGACAGCGAGGTCCCCCGTGCCTTGACCGATTACATCAAGGGTCGCCAAGACTACGACTACAACGAACACGGCCGATCAGGGAATAGCCACGTGGATTTTGTGCCCGATGAGATCGTAGAACGGTTCTGCATGATCGGCACCGTGGAAGAACACATCGCAAAACTCAAGCAGCTCGAAGAGCTCGGCATGACCCAGTTCGCCGGATATTTGGACCACGATAATAAAGAAGAGACGCTGCGCGTCTACGGTGAATCGGTCATCCCCGAGTTTGCCGAGCACATCCAGGCCACATCATAAGGCCTTGCCTTAGGCAGGCACGAAGGAAGTTGATCCTCATGAGTACAAACTCAAAGCCTCGGCAAATTATCCCCGGTCTCGGTTGGAAACTTCACGGCGACGGAAAAACCGTGACACCGGGAGACGTGGTAGCTCCCGACGAACGCTTGGGCTGGTTCCGCACCTTGGGTATCGGCATGCAGCATGTCGTGGCCATGTTCGGTGCAACCGTCCTCGTCCCACTGATCACCGGGTTCCCACCCACAACCGTCATATTCTTCTCGGGTATCGGTACGATCCTGTTTTTGATCATCACCGCCGGGAAAGTCCCATCATATTTGGGGCCATCGTTTGCATTCATTGCACCGATCATGGCTTCAGTCGGCACCTACGGCATGGGCGGCGCCGTGGGTGGTGTCATCATGACCGGTGCGACACTGGCGCTCGTCGGGGTCGTCGTCCATTTCGCCGGGGCGAAGTGGATCGAACTCATCATGCCGCCTGTGGTCACCGGTTCAGTGGTCGCACTCATTGGTTTGAACCTGGCGCCGAGCGCCTGGGACAACGTCAACGCGGGGCCAGTGACCGCCACCGTGACGATCGCGGCCATGCTCATCGCGGGTGTTCTCTTCCGTGGCATCTTGGGCCGGTTGTCCGTCTTGGTCGGTGTGGTGGTCGGCTACATTGTGGCGGTCATACTCGGCGAGGTGGATTTTGCACCGGTTGGTGAAGCCGCCTGGTTTGGGCTGCCCGAATTCACCGCTCCGACGTTTCATATCGGCGTCGTCGGGCTCTTCGTTCCCGTGGTACTCGTGTTGATCGCTGAGAACTATGGACACGTGAAATCCGTCGAAGTCATGACCAAACGGGACCTAGACCCTGTCGTTGGTCGTGCGTTGCTGGCCGACGGTGCCGCTACCGTGGTGGCCGGCGCCGGGGGCGGTATCGGAACCACCACCTACGCTGAGAACATTGGTGTGATGGCTGCGTCCCGCGTGTATTCCACCGCCGCCTACTGGGTTGCCGGCTTCTTCGCTATCGGTCTGGCCCTGCTACCGAAATTCGGTGCGCTGATCGCCACGCTGCCACAAGGGGTCCTCGGCGGAGCCGGCACGGTTCTGTACGGCATGATTGCGATTCTGGGTGTCCGCATTTGGATGCAAAATGGCGTCGATTTCGCCGACCCAATCAACCTCGCGGTCGGCGGTGTACCACTGATCATCTCGGTGGCAAACTTCACCATGGTCTTCGGGGAAATCGTCTTCGAAGGCATCGCCATCGGAAGTTTCGCAGCCCTTGCGATCTATCACGTGATGAACAGTATCGGCAAAGCACGAGGCACACGCATCGCATCACAGCACGCCGTCGAACAAGAAATGGACAAAGCCTAACCGGCAGTGCTGCGGCTGTGTAAGACCCCATACATCGTGTTGGGGTTCATACGATATGCCATCACGGCCAAATGCAGAGCGGTGTTTTGTTCGGCATCATCCTCCAAGCTATACCCGAGCACGGTTTCCAGTCGTTTGATTTGCGAATACAACGCCGGCCTGGACATGTGGCGGGAGCGGGCAAGCTGGGCCTTATTATGCGAGGTCAACACGGCCTCGAGGAAATCGAGTCGGCTCTCGAAGCTCTGCCGGCTTCCAGTGCTGTTCGATAAGCCAGCCAATTCGGTTGCAACAAACGCCACGAGTTGATCGTCGTCCTGCAGCGTCGCCAGCAGACCGCGCAACCCCAAGTCTTTGGCGAAAAAATACGCGCGGGACTGGCCCGTTGCTTTAACATACGCTTGGGCAGCCTGAGCGATTTGGGCGGCATTCGACAGCTGTTCAACCGCTGCTTTGGCTGAGGGCGCTTCCGATGCGAGCCCTGCCACGAGCCCGCCTCGTCCCCGAAGCCTGGCGCTAAACCGGGCGCGAGTCGCCTCCACAAAACTCGACAGGGCTGCCGGATCGGCCAACGGAAGCAGCACATCGACCACACCGATTTCACTTCGGGCAGCAAAGACCGATACCTTCTGCGAATCCCCGACGCTGTCCAACACGTCCAACAGCATGCCCGACCACCGGTTCAATAGCTCCTCGCCGGCGTCTTCGCCCAGAATGCGCACGACCATCGGAAACCACTTCACCTCGGACAACACATGACGCCCCGATGTCTCGGTGAGGCGCCAGAGCACTTCCTCTTCAGATAAGTCCGTGCCACCACGAAGCTGATAGAACAACGACGAAGCCGTCGACCTGCGGATCTCATCCTGCGAGCGCTTGGCTAACACGGAGATCGAGAGAGCTTGGGCGGCGCGTTCCAGCACGGTGGTGACCAAAGAAGCATCCGCTTGGCACCCCTCCACGATGATCAACCGCCCCAGGGTTTCGTCACCGGCCACCACGGGATGTTCCGCCACGACGACGGTATCGCTCTTCGCCTCGGCGGTTTCCCACTTGACCTGACACCCGAGCAGCGTCGTTGCTTCGGTCACGATGCGATCGGTCGAGGCTGAACCAACCGACAGCCTGGTAAAGGTTTCGTGGATTTGGCGATCTGTTTCGATCTCATGAAATCGTGCGGCAGCAATATTTTCGTGGATGGTCTGAGTCAGTTCCACGAAGCGAATGCGACCGGGCAAAAGGTAAATGGGAAAACGTCGATGACGAGCAGCCGCGGCGAGTATGTTCGCGATGTGTTCTCTACCCGGGAGGATTTCTGCTGCGACGGCCACCGCCCCCGTCTGCTCAATGGTGTCCAGGAAACGGTTTGCTGCCGCCACCCCGCCTTGAACTCCCCCGGCTGCCCGATCCAAAAACGTCGCGGTGGTGAGTACAAACTCCCCACCGGGTAGCAACCCCTCTGGGCGTTCCGTCTCCAGAATGTGCATCCAACGCACCAACTCGTCCTGGGCACCGGCGACTGGTTGAGAAAGCAGTTCAGGGTGGCCCTCTTGGAAAATATCGAGACCGACGACCTGACCGACTGTGACATGGAGCATATACACAGTGTAATGGCATATGGATAAAACGCATACAAGCTGTCTCTGTTATGTGCGACTCCCACGGGGCAAAGTGAAGGGTACTGGACCTTCTGCGAGCAAAGGATGCATCTGCATGAACACTATTAATCATTGGATCAACAACGCCTATACCGAAGGTGCCGAGACGACGGTCGAACGCACTGATGTCACCAACCCGGCCACCGGTGAGGTGTCCGGTCAGGTCGCGATGGCCGGCAACGCCACCGTTGATGAAGCCGTCGCCGCCGCAAAAGCAGCATTTCCAACATGGCGCGACACCTCGCTGTCCAAGCGCACCCAGGTTTTGTTCCGCTACCGTGAACTGCTCAATGAACGCAAAGAAGAGCTCGCACAACTCATCACCGCCGAGCATGGCAAAGTACTCGATGATGCGCTGGGTGAGGTCTCCCGTGGGCTCGAGGTCGTTGAGTTCGCGTGCAACATGCCCCACCTGTTGAAGGGCAGCTTCACCGAAAACGCTTCCACCAACGTCGATGTCCATTCGAAGCGTCAACCGCTGGGCCCGGTCGCCATCATCTCGCCGTTCAACTTCCCGGCCATGGTGCCGATGTGGTTCTTCCCAATCGCCATCGCCGCGGGCAACACCGTCGTCATCAAACCATCCGAAAAAGATCCGTCAGCCGTCAACTGGGAAGCCGAGCTGTGGAAAGAAGCCGGCCTGCCCGAGGGCGTCTTCAACGTCGTCCACGGTGGCAAGCCTGCCGTCGACGCGCTGTTGGAGCACGATGACATCAAGTCGGTCTCGTTTGTCGGCTCGACCCCGATCGCCAAATACGTCTACGAAACCGCGACGTCACACGGCAAACGCGTCCAGGCACTGGGCGGCGCGAAGAACCACATGCTGGTCCTCCCCGACGCCGACTTGGACTTGGTCGCCGATAACGCCATCAACGCAGGCTTCGGCTCTGCCGGGGAACGTTGCATGGCCATCTCCGCACTCGTGGTCGTCGGCGATGTGGCCGATGAAGTCGTCGATAAGATTGCCGAACGCGCGCGCAAACTAAATACCGGTGATGGTACTCGCGGCACCGATATGGGACCGCTGGTCACCTCCGAGCACCGCGATAAGGTTGCCGGCTACGTCGATGCCGGTGAACAAGAAGGCGCTACCGTCGTCGTGGATGGTCGTGAAGGAGAATACGATGCTGACGGCAACGGCTTCTTCTTGGGCCCAACGCTGTTCGATCATGCCACCACCGATATGAGCATCTACACCGACGAGATCTTCGGCCCCGTGTTGGTCGTCCTGCGCGTCGATACTTACGACGAGGGTCTGGAACTGATCAACGCCAACCCGTACGGCAACGGCACAGCAATCTTTACCAACGATGGTGGTGCAGCTCGTCGCTTCGAAAACGAGGTCGAAGTGGGGATGATCGGCGTCAACGTTCCGATCCCGGTTCCCATGGCCTATTATTCGTTCGGTGGCTGGAAGAACTCGCTATTCGGCGACACCCACGCGCACGGCACCGAAGGCGTGCACTTCTTTACCCGTGGCAAGGCCGTGACCACTCGGTGGTTGGACCCCTCCCACGGCGGCATCAACCTTGGCTTCCCTCAAAACCAGTAAAGGAAACTCATGACTGTCACGAATTCTGCACAGATCACTGACGCGCTCAAAGCCGAAGGGGAACGTGCCTATGATTTGGATCGGAAGCACGTGTTCCATTCCTGGTCTGCCCAAGGCGGGCTGGATCCTTTCAAGGTCGTCAAAACCGAGGGCTCATTCGTGTGGGACAGCGATGGCAAACGCTACATCGACTTTTCCTCACAGATGGTCAACACCAATATCGGCCACCAGCATCCCAAAGTGGTCGAGGCTATTCAGGAGCAAGCCGGAAAAATTGCGACGATTGCGCCTGCCCACGCCTCAGCACCACGCTCCGAGGCTGCACGGCTGATTGCCGAACGCGCACCCCAGGGCATGGACTACGTGTTCTTCACCAACGGGGGTGCCGATGCCAACGAGCACGCGATTCGCATGGCGCGCCTCCACACCGGCAAATCCAAGGTACTCTCGGCCTATCGGTCGTATCACGGTGGGACGGATCTGGCGATGAACGTCACCGGTGATCCTCGTCGTCTCCCAATTGATCAGGCGAGCGCGGGCACCGTGCACTTCATGCCGTGCTATCCCTACCGGTCGTATTTCAATGCCGAAACCGAAGAAGAAGAGGTCCAGCGGGCCCTGGAGCATCTCGAGCAGACCATCATCCTCGAGGGCCCAAATACGATCGCCGCGCTCATCCTTGAAACGGTCCCCGGTACCGCGGGGATCTATGTTCCGCCAGAAGGCTACATGGCCGGGGTGCGCGAGCTGACCGAGAAATACGGCATCATCTTCATCGCCGATGAGGTCATGGCCGGCTTCGGACGCACCGGCACCTGGTTCGCGGTCGACCTGTGGGACATCACCCCGGATCTGATTACCTTCGCCAAAGGTGTGAACTCCGGCTACGTGCCACTGGGCGGTGTGGTAATCAATGAAGCCATCTATGACACCTTTCGCGACCGCGTGTATCCGGGCGGGCTGACCTATTCGGGACACCCTCTGGCAACCGCGGCGGCCGTCGGCGCGATCGAGGCGATGACCAACGAGCAGATGCTGGACAACGCCACCCGGTTGGGCAACGACCTCATCGGGCCCGAGCTACGGCGCATGAAAGAACAGCACCCGGCCATCGGAGATGTGCGCGGGGTTGGCTGCTTCTGGGCCGTCGAGTTGGTCTCCAACCGTGATACCAAGGAGCCGCTGGCACCCTACGGTGGCAGCTCAACGGCGATGGGCGAAGTCATCGGCAAGTGTAAAGAACTCGGACTGCTGGTCTTTGCCAACTTCAACCGCATTCACGTGGTGCCACCGCTCAATACCGCCGACGATGTGGTTCGTGAGGGCCTGGCGGTCCTCGATGAAGCATTGGCGTTGGCCGACAAGCACTATCAGGGCTAGCACATACCGGCAACGATGAAGCCTGGCGTCGTGATCCCAATACGGGATGCGACGCCAGACTTCTGTCAGGGGTCCACCTCGAGGGCTACTCTTCGACGGATCGCACGACTTTTGCCGGGGAACCAACCACAATCGCTTTTTCTGGCACGTCCTTGGTGACCACTGAGGCAGCCGGGTGTTGAGCAAATCCTCGAGCGTCATGAATGTACTCCTGTGCCTGTTCTTATGGTTTCAGCATGACTTTGATGGCCTCGCGCTGATCCATCGCCGCGTAGGCATCTGCCGCCTGGTCCAGTGGCATCGTTTGATCGAAGACCTTGCTCGGATCGATCTCGCGGTCCCAAATTTTCTGGACGAGATCGGGCAAAAACCGCCGCACCGGAGCGGGACCACCGTGTAAGTGGACCAGCCCGAAGAATAATTCGCCGCCCGGCAGTTCAACATCATGCGAGACCCCAACGTAGCCCACGTGACCGCCCGGACGAGTCGACTGGATCGCCTGCATCATCGATTCTTGTGATCCCACGGCCTCGATGACGCTGTGTGCGCCGAGCCCATCGGTGAGTTCTTTAATCATGGCCACGCCGTCATCACCGCGCTCTGCGATGATGTGGGTGGCACCAAACTCGCGCGCCAATTCCTGGCGTGCCGGGTATTTGCTCATCGCGATGATCTGTTCGGCGCCCATCTCCTTGGCAGCCAGCACACCCATCAGCCCCACGGCACCATCGCCAACCACGGCAACCGTTTTGCCCGGGCCGACTTCAGCCGCGTGGGCAGCAAACCAGCCGGTTCCGAGCACATCCGAGGCCGCCAACAGGGACGGAATCATATCGTCATCGGGCACACCCGGAGTCGCGACCAGCGTGCCATCGGCATAGGGAATACGGGCATATTCGGCCTGGGCGCCAATGCTACCGTCGACAAAAATGGCGTTGACACAGCGAGATTGATAGCCCGCGGCACAGATCTCACAGGTATTGTCCGAGATCACGAACGAGCCGACAACGAAATCACCGGGTTGTACGGTCTCAACGTCGTCGCCAATTTGTTCGACGATGCCAACATATTCGTGGCCCATGAGCTGTTGATCCGGAATATCTGTGCCCCAATAGGGCCACAAGTCTGACCCACATACACAAGCGGCGACGATCTTGATGACCGCGTCGGTGGGCTCCTGAATGGTTGGATTGTCACGTTCTTCGACCCGGACATCACCGGGACCATGCATCACTACTCCGCGCATGGGTTCCTCCTTCGTAGCGTTGGTCTACGGTTCTGGTGACGATGCTACGCCTTGAAAACCTGTCTTGGGAGGGTCTGTCAGGACCTGTCTCGTGGAATGGCGCTGACCAATGGCGCAGAATAGGAGTGTGTATGTGTCGGTAGAAACGCTTACGATCGTCATTTCCGCCGCCGGTTTGCTCATCACGCTCGGCGGTGGACTTTTTGCTGGCTTCGCGTGAATGATCGGGCGCATGGATGACTGCTTTGCTGAAATACGCGGAGAGTTCCGCCAAGACTTCCGGGGAGTGCATGAGGAATTCGGCTCGGTACGTGAGGATATTCAGCAACTCCGCAGCGAAATGAACGACATCAAAATTTCGGTAACCCGCTTGGAGGGCCCACGCCAACGACTCATCTAGCACCGAAGGCCAACCAGCTAGTCATTCCACATTAGGACAACTCCGCTACCTGGGAGGAAAGACATACTTCCCTATGACGGACCTGCGACACGAGTAGACTGTGACTCATCGCCCAAACCGTTTTAAGGGAGCTGTTGTGCGAACTTACCCGCATCATCTGACCACGGATTTACCGGTGCTGCCGGTCCCCCGCCTCGATGAGTCGCTTGAACGGTACCGCAAAACTTCGGCCGCGGTCCTGGATGCTGCCGGGGAGGCAGACGTGAATCAGGCCATCGCCGACTTCGCGATCGGTCAGGCGCCAGCCCTGCAGCAGACCCTGGAAGAATACGCGGAAGCCACAGCCGAAACAGGTTCCAATTGGATGGCAGAGCAGTGGTTGGCAAGCTACCTCAGCGACCGCGAGCCACTGCTGCTCAACACCAGTGTGACGTTCCAGCTGAACCTGCCCACCGAATCCACGGGTGTCGACCGCGTCGTGGAACTCCTCCAGCGCATCGGCAGTATCCATATTCTGCAGGCCAAACGGGCCACCCCGGCAGAAGTCAATGCACGCGGTCAGCGGATGTCGATGGATGGCTGGGCCAACTTCAACGGCGGCATTCGCACCCCTGCGGCCGACGTCGACTTGTGGACGCGAGCCGGCAGTGGCGCAACCTATTGCAGCATCGGCATCCTGCACCTGGGTCGCATGTGGGAAGTGCCGCTAACGGGCTCCGAGGGCAAGCTCCTCAACACAGAGCATCTGCGTGCCTCGGTGCACTACGTGCTTGCGCAAACCCAGCCGGCCAAACACAGCTTCGCCGGATTCTCCGCACTGGGCTCAGCCGTACTGGCAGAAAACCCGCCCTGGCGTCAGCACGAAAACCGCGACGTCTATGACCGGTTGTCGAACATGTTGTTCACCATCACGCTGGATCCCAATGCCGAGGATGACATCTACACCCTGAAGCGTTGGGCTTTTCATCCCGGCAATGCGTGGGTCTATAAGCCCATCAGCTACCAGGCCTCGCTGGATACAAACATGCTCACCGCCAGTGTGGACCACACGGCACTAGATGGCGGGACCTTAGCTGCAGCGGTTGCGAGAATGCAACAGGTCGATCTGACCGCATTGGATACCCAGTCTGACGCGCAGCTTTCCGAGGCGACCGAGTTGACCTGGACCAACGCCCAGTACGATCTCACCGAGTACCACGCCAAGGCGAATATGATGCGAGCGGAGCGGGTGTTGGTCCGGCGCGACCAGCATCTACCATTCGAGATCAGTGCCGATGCTCGAGCACAGCTGATCTCGATGATCGCCCAACAGCTCACGTTCGGTACCATCCGCGCCCACTATCAGGCCTGCGATATGCGACACTTTCGCGCCGGCCGCACCGAGGTCATTCGGCCCGTCACGCTCGAAGCTGTCCATTTTGTCACCAACCTGGTCAATGGCAGCCCGTCGCAAACCCAGTTCAACGCGGCACTAGCCGCTCATCGTGAATGGGTCATTGCCGCAAAATCGGGGCAGGCATTCGACCGGCACTTCTTCATGCTGCAACACATCGGCACAGAGCTCGGTGGCGCGCACGCACAGGTTTTCACTGAAAACACCGAGGCACGCGAAAACTTCCTGGCCACCTCAACGATGGGCAATCAAGACGTCATCATGCGCTACCTGTTCGCGCCGATGCAAGACGATGGTTTCGCCGTCAATTACACCACCGTCACCGGGGGCACAGAATTTTTGATCACCTGGGTTGAAGGCACACCGAAGGCCGAAGCGTTCCAGCACAACCTGCAGCGGGCTGCCGAGTTGCTCTACGACTTCATCGCGTCGATCGACCCCATTCACTCAGCCTGAGAATTCGCGTAGCCTCGAGAACATGAACTCTCTATTCAATTCGATCCGCCGCATTGACTTCCGGCGCGGACCACAACGAATCCTCGGTGGCATTGCAGGAGGGATCGCGCACCGGTTCAATATCAACGTGTGGATCGCCCGACTGTTGGTGCTCTTGTCATTCCTGTTGCCCGTACTTGGTGTGTTGCTCTACGTCATCGTATGGATTGTGACTCCATGGCGGGACGGGAGCATCCCCCTGGAGCGGCTGCTGACCAATCGTCCACCGGCACACTGACATGCTTATCGATATGCCACCACGCCCAAAGAAACGACGTGACCCACTTTCCGAGACACATATCTTCCAACTGCGCATCGACGTAGCCGATGCTCGACCTCCCATCTGGCGACGCCTCGAAATACGATCCGACGTGAATCTCTGGACACTGCATCGCGTGATTCAGGGAGCATTCGGTTGGGAGGACGCACACTTATATCGATTCTCCCTCGGCGATCCGTTCGGTTGGGACAGTGAACTTTTCCTGTGTGAATTTGATGTAGCCGACGGCGGCGATGGCACCCCTGTAGACAACGTTCGCCTCGACGAAACACTGCAAGAAATCGACGATCAACTGGAATATCTCTACGACTACGGCGATAGCTGGCACTTAAAAATCAGACTCGAAAAAGTCCGCCGTGCGTTGCCCGACGATCCCACCGTGGTCTGCACCAACGGTCGACGTGCAGCACCTCCGGAAGATTCGGGCGGCATCAGCGACGCGGAGTACCTGGCCGAATTCTTCAAGGACCCGGCGTTTTTCGATCTCGAGGCCACTAATGAGCTCATTGGCAGTTGGCTTGAAACTCCTCCAGGTTTCGCACCCGCAGGGTCGAACCCTGCCCTTGCTGAAAGCGCGGAGGCGGAGCACGCGCAACTCCTGCGGTTTCCGCAATTCAGAGCCATTCTTGACCACTGCTATGACCCACAAGCTCGACATCAAATCACCAGTCGCTTACAAAAACTCGAAGCAGCAGATGATCAAGACATACGCCCCGACGAAGCAGCTCGGCTCGAGTCGCTCAGTGCTGTGCAACTGTTCTTGGATCAAGTTGGTACCGGTGTCAAACTCACCAGTGCCGGATACCTTCCACCAAAAATCGCCTACCGGATTGGCCAAGAGCTTGGACTCTGGGGTTTCCAACTCTCGACCGGTGGCGAATCAAAAATGTTACAGGTCATGGATTTTCGTGCGGCACTACAACACGTGGGATTGGTCCGAAAATACAAGGGTGACTTGGTGCTCACGAAGGCGGGCAAGGACGGGCTGGAAGTTCCGCCACTGTTGTGGAATCACATCGCGCGTCGCCTACTGCCTCGTGAGACTGCATCCCGAAACTTCGCCCACGATGCAGCCCTGCTCGCCCTCCTTTTCGCGGCTACATCCGATGGTGCTCTCGACCTGGATATGGTCGCGAATGTGATGACCGCTTCCGGTTGGCGCGTAAACGACGAAAGCGTGGAGAAACACGACGTGGTATTTCAGGGCTCGTGGCAAACTGTCTTGCTGTGGTACATCGCCCCGAAAGATGAACGTCTCTGGTTTAAAAGCACAGTCAGTCCTGCCGCAGCAGAAATCGCGCGCGCAGCACTACTTGGCATGAAGCCCGCATCAAGGGTGCAATGAGCATTGTGAAGACTCGGTTGGAGACTCTTCTGGCAGAGACGCTAGGACACACTGACTGCGATTTCACAACGTCCGGACTGGGCCGTCGAACAAATCCCAGCGCAGCAGTGGTGCATAAGAACCACGAAACACCTCGTGCGATCCAATGAAGCAGTGGGTGCACTCTGCACCCATTTGAGCTAGAATTGAAGCATGCCCAAAGTAATACAGATCCGCGGTGTACCTGATGATGTGCACGATGCACTCGCTGAATCAGCAAGAGCCAAAGGACTCTCGCTGACCCAGTACATGCTTGGGCAACTTGAGCATCTGGCTCGGTTGCCACAGATCGCACGGGACAACCGCGCGACCATTCGCAGCATTCAGAAGAAGGTCCCAGATCCGGTAGATCGCAACACGATTCTGTCCGTGCTCCATGAGGGCCGTGACGAATGAGAGTCGTGGACGCCGGGGTGGTCGTCGAACTGATTGTCGGCGGCCTTGATCCTGATCTTCTGGGCGACGAAGAACTCGCGGCGCCCCATCTGATCGACAGTGAGGTCACACATGTGTTGCGGGGTCTCGTCCGCCGCCACGCACTTACCGAAGAACAGGGCGGCTTCGCGATGAAGGGGTTCAGTGGTCTTACGATCACAAGATATCCTGCAGACTGGCTTCGGCCGCGGATGTGGGCCCTGCGACACAACCTCAGCGGCTACGACGCCACCTATGTCGCCCTTGCAGAAAAGACTAACGCCACTGCCCTTCTGACCACGGATGCCCGCTTGGCCCGCGCTCCGGGCATCGAATGCACGGTCCAATTGTTGTAGGCAATCGCTCTACGGGCAGTCATGGGTTACGCCTTCTGGTTTACCTCTAAAGACCACATGCTGGCTGATGTCACGCCACCAAGTACCCCGCGCCAAACTACAACCGCAACGTTCGGTCAGATTCGGTTGGCGCACTCCTGGCAGAGAAGCTAGGCCACCCTGACCACGAGTTCACGCTGTCCGAGCTTGGCCGTCAAACAGGTATCAGTGCAGCAATCGTGCATCGAGAAATCAGCTGGGTTGACCGACGGTGATGTATTAGTCAACTGACAAGAGGGCCGCAATCACCTGATGAGCGCGAACACGGGGACACCTCTTGCCACAAGGCCACTTTGAAGTTTACAGGACCGAAACTCCAGGTATTCAGACTGGTTCCACGCTTTTCAAGAATGTGACGTCACGAATGCCACATCCCGTCATAAAAGCCACTTCGGCACGATGTGTGGCCCGAAGTTCCTTCTCAATCCACCAATATGACGAGATTTTTGGCCCAGACTCCAGCTGCTCGATACGTTCAATAGATCACATCCACCTGCTACGTACATTCGCACAGGAGATCAATTGCAACGTCACGAAATCGCTCAGCAGAGCAATCCCACCGACGGGCCCCTTCTTGAAGACAAATCCACATCGGGCGGGACTCCACTGCTTCAGTTGACCCGGTTTTTTACCCAACAACCACGAGCGACTCTTCTGGGTATTTCCTTGACCGTACTCCTGTCAATTACTGGTTGTGCCCCCAACGTCGAAACCGGCGAACCAACAAGCGGCGAGCCTCAGGTCGGCGGAACGCTCACCTACGCAACTGGTGACGTGGAGCCACCGTGCCTCGACCCGATCATGAACGGCAACGTCCCCCAAGCTCTGGTGGCTACTCAGTATCTTGAGCCCCTCTTTTTTCAAAATGACGATAACGAGATTGAGCCGTGGTTAGCCGAGACTTGGGAATGGTCCGAAGACCGGTTAGCTCTAGATATCACCGTCAAAGACGACGTGACGTTCACAGACGGTCAACGACTCAACGCCGAGACCATCCAGAAGAACATCGAGTACATCAAGGATCCGGCGACACTGTCGAGCACAGCCATCCTGGCCGTGGAGAAGGTTGACTCGGTAGAATTCGTTGACGAATTCACCGCACGACTGCACCTTTCGGAGCCCGACAACGCCATGTTGGAGCACCTTGCCCAGGTATGGGTGCCCATCCAATCGCAACAGGCGCTAGCTCGGGGTATGGAGGAGAACTGTTTATCTCCGGTCGGCACCGGTCCATTCAAAGTGGAGTCGTGGGACAAGCAGCGTCAGATCGTGCTGGTTCGTAACGACGAGTATCATACGCCTGCGCCTTCGGCCCAACGTACCGGCCCGGCATACCTGGACCGCATCATCTGGCGGTTCCTCCCCGACCATGCGAATCGCTTTGCTGCTTTACAGTCCGGCGAAGTAGATGTCATCGACGTCGTGCAGCCCCAGGATGCCATCGTCGCCGATGCGGATCCATCGTTGGAAACACTGATCGGGTCGCGGCCGGGACATGTCGTCAATTTGGCGTTCAACACCACGGAAACTCCGTTCGACGACGTCCGGGTCCGTGAGGCGTTCACCCGTGCGGTAGATGTAGATGCTGCGCTGAAGAGTATTTTCCTCGACACCGTTGATCGGTCAGACTCAGTGCTCAGCTCGATCACGCAATACAACCACCAGCAGCCGGAGATCTTTAGCCGGGATGTTGACCGGGCTAATGCTTTGCTGGATGAAGCCGGTTGGACGGAACGCGACGCATCAGGCTACCGAATACAAGACGGCGAACAGCTGTCGGCCGTCGTGTTACAGACGGATTCGGTGCTGGTCCCCGTGGCTGTTCTGGAGCAATTTCAGGCCAGCGCCAAAGACATCGGGTTCAAACTGATCATCGATCAGGAAGAGTCATCGACCTACACAGAACGACGCAATGCGTGGGACTACAACTTGATCCCGTTGTACTACACCAAAAACTCCCCCGCGGTTTTGAATCTCACGCACGATACCGCCAATATCCCCTCGATCGTCGAAGGCGGCTACCACGCCAATAGTAACGGACTCGAAGGGCCGAAAGCTGAGCAGATAGACGAGCTCCTGCACACCGCTGCGGTCACCGGCGATACGCAAGAACGCGAAGAAGCCTATGTCGCAGCGCAGGAAGCCGTCCACGGCCAGTACCTCAACCTGCCAATCTTCGATCAGCAAACCAGACTCAGTTTCCGCGCCGATGTCAACGGCATCCGGCTCATCTCGCCACTAGGTATGCCCACCTTCTATGACACATGGTTGGACCGAACATGACCACAGCACACATCTCCATATCTGATTTCAAAACGAAAACCCTGACCACGGTCCGCTGGATGCTCACCCGCATCTCGGGTGCGATCTTCGTGCTGTGGGCCGTGGCAACCATTGCGTTTTTCGCTCTGCGATTGGTGCCCGGTGACCCGGTGGATGCACTACTCGGCGGCCCGGGGGCCAATGCCACCGAAGAGGTTCGGCAACAGACACGCGAACTGCACGGATTAAATCGTCCCGTCCTGGTGCAATACGGCGCCTACCTGTTGAACCTGGTGGTCGGCGATCTTGGAGAGTCCTACCAATTACGCCAGCCTGTGGCACAGGTTCTGGGCGAGCAGATGGGCAATACGTTATTACTGGCCGCCCTGGCACTGATGTTGGCCTGGGTCTTTGCCCTTGGGTTGGCCCTGTGGTCAGTCCGCTCCGGCCGTACCGCTGCAGTCGTGGCCAACATTTTAGAAATCGTCTCGGCGGCCGTACCGCATTTCTGGTTGGGCACTATCCTCATCCTGATCTTCAGCGTGAATCTCCAGCTGCTTCCGACCACGTCAGGGGCACCGGGCGTGCCAAGCCTGATTATGCCGGTGGTCACTCTTGCCGTCCCGCTGGCCGGGTTCCTCGGCCAAGCGATGCGCGAATCGATGGTCACGGCCATGCATTCTCCTTTCGCGTTGTCTGCGCGAGCGCGCGGAGAGACAGAAATCGGGGTGAGCATGCGTCACGCCATACGCCACGCAGCACTACCCGGAATCAATCTCACAGGATGGGCGTTCGGTTCACTCATCAGTGGTGCAGTAGTTGTCGAAACCGTCTTCGCCAGGCCAGGACTTGGCCGAACGCTATTAGAAGCCGTGATTGTGCGAGATGTACCCGTCGTATTGGGCGTGGTGATATTGATCGCCACAATCTACGTGGTCGTCACGCTCTTAAGCGACTTCGCCGAGCGGTTGGCTGACCCGCGGCTCCGCGGCGTCTAAATCGAAAGGTAATTCCATGACACAGACCCTGCAAACCACACCAACCCCGGTCGAGGTCAAACCGCCCCAGCGCGCGAGCCGGCGACGGTTCCGGCCGGCCATTGTGATACCGAGCGCGGTGGTCGGCTTCCTGATCGTAGCGACCATTGCCCCGGGGATCATCGCTTCCGGTGACCCGCTCGCCATGGAACCGGCCAACGCTTTTGCTAGTCCGACGTTCGCACATCCTTTCGGTACGGATGAATCTGGTCGAGATGTATTTACCCGCGTTATTCACGGCGCGCGGAATTCGTTATCCATCGGTCTGATGGCCACCGTCATTGGCGTAGGGCTGGGACTAGTACTCGGGGTCATTGCCGGGTGGGGTTCGAAGGTCGTGGATTTCGGGGTCAACCGTGTGCTCGAAGTGCTCTTCGCGTTCCCGAGCCTGCTGCTGGCATTGCTGGTGATTACCATCCTGGGCCCCGGTGAAATAGCTATAACACTGGCGGTTGGGCTGTCCACGGCACCTGGCTATGCACGGATTATCCGATCACAGGTGCGTTCCATCAGGGCTTCGAATTACGTGGAAGCGTCTGTGGTGCAGGGCCACTCACAGGGTTTCCTTATTCGCAGACACGTCCTCCCAAACGTCGCGGCCCCATTATTTGTGCTGGTGACACTCGGCGTGGGGCAAGCCATTGTCTGGGCTTCGTCGCTGAGCTTCCTAGGCCTCGGCGCGACACCTCCCACCCCCGAATGGGGTGCCATGCTGGCTGCCGGCTGCGGGTATATGAGTATCGCTTGGTGGATCACTCTCTTCCCCGGGATCTTCATCGTCCTCAGTGCAGCCGCGACCACCATCCTGGGACACAGTCTCCAACAGCGTCAGAAAGAACGGTCATGAATCAGCCACTAGCAGCCAACATCCAGAATCTCTCCGTAGCATTTTCCGGTCAGCACGACGACGCGCTGGTCGTGCACAACGTGGATCTTCAGATTCAGGCTGGCGAGTGTCTCGCCGTCGTCGGAGAATCCGGTTCCGGTAAATCTGTCACCGCCCGCACACTCGTCGGGCTCACCGGCGCCAACGCGAACATCACCGCTGATGCAGTCGAACTCGGCGGGGTCGACCAGCTGCACAATACCGCAGGTCAATGGCGGCGCATCCGAGGGGCCGAGGTTGGGTACATTCTCCAGGACGCACTGGTATCTCTGGATCCACTGCGCCCTATCGGTCGCGAAATCGACGACGCACTTCGCATTCATACAAACCTCTCCAAAGCCCAGCGCACCCAACGTGTCCTGCAGCTATTAACCGATGTCGGTATCCCCGAGCCCGAACAGCGCATACACCAACGATCCGGCGATCTCTCCGGTGGGCTACGCCAGCGCGCACTCATCGCGTCGGCAATCGCACTGGACCCACCCCTGCTGGTCGCCGATGAGCCAACGACCGCTCTGGATGCCACGGTGCAGCAACAGATCCTCGACTTATTGACGAACTATCAGCAGCACGGCACCGCACTATTGCTGATCAGCCATGACCTTGCCGTTGTTGGGCAGTTGGCGGATCGGATTGCCGTGATGCAAGCAGGCCACATAGTTGAGACGGGCCCCAGCGCCGAGGTGTTAGGCAACCCGCAGCACCCTTATACCCAACGGCTCATTGGAGCCGTCCCGACAGACCGACCCCGCGGATCCAGACTCGCCGAAGATGCGGTGACGATTTCGGAACGTCAATACGCCATGATCACGTCGCAACAACAAGCACAAACCGTATCCGCCGCTGACACGGAAGTCACCGAACCCTTGCTGGTCGGAACACAGCTGCGAAAGATCTACCACAACCCGGACCGCAGCACCCGTGTCGCCGTCGATGATGTCTCCTTCTCGCTGACGCGCGGCACCACCCTGGGCATTGTAGGAGAATCCGGCTCGGGCAAAAGTACCGTTGCCCGTTTGGTGTTGGGACTCACCAGACCCGACCACGGGTCAGTGCGATTCAACGGTCGCGAATGGAGCGCTCTTGCCGAACGCGAGCGCCGACCCGACCGACGACGCATCGCCGCCATTTATCAGGACCCGTTGGGCTCATTTGACCCCCAATGGACCGTCGAACAGATCCTGGCGGATGCGCTCATCGATGGTGGGAAGTTATCACGGGCCGACCGCAGCGACGAGCTCGTGCAGTTACTTGAAACCGTCGGGCTCGCAGCTGTCCACCTGCACCGTCGTCCCCAGAATCTGTCCGGTGGACAGCGCCAACGCATCGCCATTGCACGCGCGATAGCGTCCGGTCCCGAAATTATCGTGTGCGATGAACCGGTATCGGCCCTGGATGTATCGATTCAGGCTCAAGTCCTCGACCTTTTGGATGTACTGCAGCGTGAATTTGGTTTCAGCTACCTCTTCATTTCCCATGATCTGGGCGTCGTCCAACATGTCAGCGATGAAATCATCGTGATGCGGGAGGGCACCGTGGTGGAAGCCGGACGCGCCCACGAAGTCTTCAACAACCCGACACATCCCTATACCCGATCGCTATTAGCCTCAGCACCGCGATTGGCCACAACAACCGAAGGGCACCAGTGACCACAACATTTATACCCACCACAAGTTTTGCCGAGCTTACGGCCACGTTTCAACCCGTGTTTGATGAAATCGCCTCCGGTGCAATTGCACGAGAGACCAATCGTGCGCTGCCATATGACGCAATCCAGCGTCTGGCGCAATCAGGTTTCACATCGCTTCGGGTCCCCACTGAATATGGGGGTTTGGGCGCATCGCTTACAGACACCTTCTTGTTGCTGGCCCGCCTCGGGGAGGCGGATCCGAACCTCGTCCAGGCTCTGCGAGCGCACTTCACCACGGTGCAGCAATTGCGGGGAGCTGATCGCAGCCAGCAACAACGCTGGTTTCCCCGCATTGTGGCCGGAGAAATCTTCGGTAATGCCACCACAGAAAAAGGCAATAAACCAGGCACGAACTCAACCCGCCTGGAGCATCGGGACGGTCGGTGGTATCTCAATGGCACCAAATATTACAGCACTGGCAGTCTCTTCGCGGACTGGATCAAAGTAGCCGCTGATCTCGCTGACGGTACCTCGCGCAGGGTGACAGTCCATCGAGACGATCCCGGCGTGGAGCTCGTAGATGACTGGGACGGTTTTGGGCAGCGGCTGACTGCTTCCGGCACCACGCACTTATCGAGCGTGGCAGTCGATCCTTCCAACATCGAGCCACCCGGAAATGAGGAAGGCCCTGGCACTCTAACGTCCTTCGTACAACTTGTATTATTAGCTGCGCTCACCGGGATTGGCCGAGCTGTGCGACGCGATGCAGTTGAATACGTACGAGGCCGCAACAGAACATTTGCTCACGGGGTGGGTTCTAGCCCCCAGCGCGACCCGCTCATTCAAGAAGCAGTGGGCCGTATCTCCTCGCGTATTTTTGGCGTAGAGGCGGCATTCGCCGTCGCCATCAACTCGTTAGATGCCACCGTTGCCCGGGCCGAACAGCTTGATGGCCTCATCGAAGATACTGCGGAACTGGACACGGTCACCTCGGAAGCTCAAGTTGTCGTTGTTGAGCAAGTGCTGGCCGCCAGTACACAATTATTCGAAGTGGGTGGCGCCTCAGCAACTTCACAGTCCCGTGGGTTGGACCGACACTGGCGCAACGCCAGGGTGCTCGGTAGCCACAACCCGCTGACCTATCGTGCCCGTGAAATTGGTCAACAACGACTCACCGCAGATGCCGGGATCGCACCCGTGTACATCGGCGCCGCGCAGCCAACGGACGCTACCTTCTCTGAACCTTCCACTGACAACCCAACATCTACCCAGGAGAACCAACTGTGAGCACAGCCAAAACCCCACTACTTTATAACGCTTTTGTCATGAATACTGGATCCCATATCCAACACGGACAGTGGAGGCATCCAGAAGCCCGGCAGTCCGAATTCAACGACCTGAAATTTTGGTTAGAACTTGCACACACCCTCGAAGAAGGTCTGTTCGATGCGATGTTCTTCGCCGATGTATCTGGACTCTACGGACCAGCAGGCGGACAGTATGTAGATAATGCGCACGAAGGATTACAAATTCCGTCCAATGATCCGACGGTGCTGCTGGGTGCACTCACTGCAGTAACTCAGCACATAGGACTGGCTACCACGTCCAATGTGATGCAGAACCACCCTTTCAACTTTGCTCGGCAGCTCAGCACACTCGACCATATGTCGGCAGGACGCGTCGCGTGGAACATCGTCACTTCCACACAAGAAAATGCTGCACGGAATTACGGTTTAGATGCCCTGGTCGAACACGACGCACGGTACGACTGGGCCGATGAATACCTTGAGGTGGTCTACAAACTGTGGGAAGGCTCGTGGGACGAAGGAGCCCTCTTGCAAGACAAGGCTGGAAGTCGTTTTTCTGATCCGGCAAAGATCCACAAAATCTTCCATCACGGACCGCGGTACACAGTTGAGGGGCCCCATCTTCCGTCACCATCACCACAGCGTACACCGCTGCTCTTCCAGGCTGGCGGTTCGGAGCGCGGCATCCGGTTTGCAGCCCAACATGCTGAGTGCCAATTTATTGTCACCCCCAACCCAGCCGTGGCCAAGGACCATATTGATCGGACGCGCGCCAAAATCGCTGAGGCTGGTCGGAACCCGCACGACGTGAAATTCTTTCAGGGCCTGTCGTTAGTCATCGGCGATTCAGCATCAGATGTGAAAGCAAAAGAACAGGATTACCTGGAGTACGCGTCGGTGACTGGGTTTTTGACACACGCAGCATTGGGGATTCTGCCGGACGGATCCCGGTTGCCTGACGATACGCGTCTCATTGACATCCCAAATAATGGTGGTCAGGCCCATGTGGAATGGCTGCGTCGGGCCACTCCCCACCGTGAACCTACACTTGCTGATCTCGCAAACGGCCGCATCCGTCGAGGATACGTGGCCGGCACCCCAGAACACATCGCAGACCGACTCGAAGCGTGGCAGGAAGCGGGCGTAGACGGAATTAACCTCATCAATTGGCGGTTACCCGGCAGTTATGACGAATTCAATGAGAAACTGTTGCCGGTTCTGCAGCGTCGAGGCCTGGCCAAAACCGAGTACGCCGAAGGAACTCTACGAAAGAAGATCTTTGGTCATGACCGCCTCCCGGCGAATCACCCAGGAGCCCAATACCGCGGGGCTTTTGCTTCAGTGACCACTCCCGGCTAAATTTTGTGTGGTTTGGGCCTGACTGGTGGTGCCGGCCCTGGTGCAGCACCTAGCTTTGTTGGTGACCGCTACTCGTGGCAATAAATGGTGTTGGTTGTGCAGCGTTAACTTCCCAATCACCTAACATACGTGCTTTAAACACAGCAGGATCATGGGTCGCTAGGGTGCGGGCATTGCGCCAGTGCCGGTCCAGCTCCCAACTGGTCGAGGTAGCGGAAGCGCCGAGAGTGTCAAAAATTCGGGTACACACATCCAACACCAGTTTGGGCACCATCACACTGGCACGCTGAGCAAGCAGTCTTGCCTCATCTAATCTATCGGTATCGAGTTCACGGCCTATGGCCCGCACGAGTTCTTCGGTAGCCGCCAGTTGAGCTGACAACTCACCGATAATGCCCAGCATTTGGTTGTCGTTGCGAGGAATGCTTCCGGTGGAAGTGTTGAACACCCTGGTACGCCCGCGCATTTGAGCAACCCCGTCACGTAATGCTGCCCGGCCGATTCCTGCCAGCAAAGCAACCAGTGAAGCCTCATGAAATATGGGGACCCGGGTGTACCGTCCATCAATGTCCAACAGCGCTTCCACACCGGCATCGCGCATCTGCAGCGTTCCGGTTGCTGTCATTCGCTGACCGAAACCATCCCAGTCATCTTTTACCTGGATTCGAGGCTGACGCACCCGGACCACGACCAACCCCTCAGCCACATCGTCTAGAGACAGTCCAGCTGCACCGCTCCGTCGACGACGTCGCAATTGCGCTTCGGCCAGGCTCTTTTCTAATGTGGCACTTACGACCGTCCACGTTGAAGCCAAGGTACCGGTTGTGTAGAACTTGGCTCCGGTAATGCGTAACGTACCGGTATGATCTCGGGTGACTACGGTGTCCTGATCTTTCGTCGGCTCGTGATGGGAGGACAGCGCGGAGCCGCCCCAGTCACCATCCCCGATACGTTTCCACCACTGAGCTCGAACCGTCGAGTCTGGCACCAGCCGCAGATATTCAACAAATGCCAGATGGCTGCGCCATATGTGTGCCAGATTGGCATCCACGGCTGCTAGATCCATCAGCAACCTCAGGACCGTCTCATAATTTGCGCCATCACCACCTTCGTGTTCCGGGATACTGAGTGTTCCCAGCCCGTGGGCGCTGAGTTGACGCATGGGGATCAGTGGCAGATGGCGTCCGGTTTCTCTGGCACGTTCACCACGTGCAATATCAGCAAATAGTGGTGCGTATTGCTCTGCGAGCGCCTGATAATTCTTCGAAGTCATATTGTTCTACTCATTTCAGCGCGCTGGTGCCACTCGGAGTGTTTTTCTGACGCCGAATGCACCAGCCATTGATGACGGTATTGCGCCCAAGAACTTCATCTGCGGGTCGACGGGGCCTACCGCGGTACACGACGGGTTATTACGCGGCAGCTGTCCGATACTCAACCGGCATCTGGCCTGCGGCGATGTCCCGAGGCATCACAGCTTTCAACCCGCTGAGTATTTTTGTAACAGTAGCGTGTAAACCCGCATACACATAAGGTAACGACATCATGGGTTCTATCCTCCATCGGTCCTGGCGTGAGCACCCTTACCCGGTAATCGGAGGGTTGCTGCGGCATCATGGAGCCAGATCTCTCAGCCGCTCTGGATGGTTATGTGTTTTGGACTCTACCTGGTTAACCATTTCGAGCACCATGCGTGCTCTGTGGTCTGCTTCAAACCACGTAATGTTGTGCTAAACAAGTTGGGTTACACCGCTGTGCGTTCCGAAGATCGCAATATTGCTGCATTGCTTAGGTTCAGAATGATTTTCCCAGCTAGTACAGCGTATGGGAAAACCGTAGAGCCGTACCACGTTGCGCAGACGATGCGACCCTACGGTTTACCTGATCAGCTAGGTGTCTTGGCGAAAGGAAAGCCCTTGCTCGGCCAGTGCTTTACCTAAAATGCGGACGACCTTACGGCCATAACATCCCGCCTAATTCGCAGCCTCGATCTGCTCGGCTGCTGATGAATCCGAGTCATTGAGGAATTTCGTGATGCGATCGACCTCGTCGGTCTCACCAATCGCAGCGGCGGCACGACCCAGCGAGTAGAGAGCCCGCAAGAAACCGCGATTTGGGATGTGGTCCCACGGGATAGGGCCAGCGCCCTTCCACCCGGCACCGCGCAGTGAATCGAGGCCACGGTGATAACCCACGCGAGCATAGGCGTAGGACTCGAGCGTGCGGCCGTCGTCCCAGGCGTCTTCGGCTGCGAGCGCCCAGGCGAGTGAGGAATCCGGGAATCGCTGTGCGATCTCCTCGGGCAGGTCTCCCGCCTCGTAGCGAGCCTGTACTTCCGGTTCTTCCGGCAGCAGTGTTGGGTCCGGTTCCATCAGATTTTTACCGAGCAGTGACGACAAGAGTGTTTCCTTCCGAGAAGCCAAAATAGCAATGTCTAAGCCCTCTTAGTCTGCCAGTGTTTATACTGAGTCAACAACCAAATGTGGCAAAGGATCCCATGATTTCCGTTCGAGAGCTGACAAAGGTGTATCGGCAACCCGCCAGGGATGTCGTCGCCTTGGATAACATCAATTTGGACATCGACGACGGCGAGATTCACGGCATCATCGGCCGTTCGGGCGCGGGGAAGTCGACCCTCGTGCGCTGTCTGACGCTGCTGGATCGTCCAACCGAGGGCAAGGTGATTGTCGGGGACCAGGATCTCACCGGCGTCACCGATACCGAATTGCGCAACGCCCGTCGTCGCATCGGTATGGTGTTTCAGCACGCGAACCTGCTCTCATCACGAACCGTGGCCGACAATATCGCGATGCCTCTGGAAATCGTCAAAACTCATAAGGCCGAGCGTCGCGCCCGGGCCAAGGAGCTCATCGACCTCGTGGGATTGAGTGGACTGGAAGACACCTACCCGGCGCAGCTGTCGGGTGGGCAGCGCCAACGCGTGGGGATCGCGCGTGCACTCGCCGCGGATCCGGACGTCCTGCTGTGTGACGAGCCGACGTCTGCATTGGATCCGGCCACGACCAACGAGATTCTGACACTGATCCGTTCGGTCTCCAGCCGTCTGAATCTGACCGTTGTGGTGATTACTCACGAGATGTCGGTGGTCAAGACACTGTGCGATTCGGTCTCGCTGCTGGATGACGGCAAAATCTTGGAGTCGGGCAAACTCGCTGAGGTCGCCGGCAAGGTCAACTCCCGGTTGTCTCGCGCACTGCTGCCGTTGCCGACACATGAACTGGCTGCCGCAGATTTGGTGTTGGAAGTTGTGGGCAAACAAGATGCGGTCAACGTACCGATTGCTTCCCACATCGCCGAAGAAAATCCGGTGACCGTGCACATCACGGCCGCCAATGTTGAAACCCTGGGTGATACTCGGTTCGCTCACTATCTATTGGCCATCAGCTCGGCTGAGCAGATTAACATCACCGGCATTGAAGCCACGCTTGCACGTCACGGATACAGTGAGCGCGCTCGCGCAAAGGAAGGGGTGCAGGTATGAACTGGTTTGAAGAACTCCTGAACAACCGCGCCCTGGAAACAGCATTGCCCGAAGCGATTTGGGATACCGTGGTCATGGTCGGCATCTCCGGTGTCGCGACCGTGATCATCGGTGGGGTCATCGGCATTATTCTGCACATCACCCGTCCCGGCGGACTGGCCCCGATGCGCGTCACCTATGCGCTGCTGTCGTCGATCATCGTCAACATTACGCGTTCGATACCATATGCGATTTTGATGGTCGCACTGATCCCGTTCACCCAGTGGATAGTTGGCACCTCGATCGGTCCCATTGCGGCAACCGTGTCTTTGACCATTGCCACCGCTCCGTTCTTTGCACGCTTGGTCGAGACCTCGCTGCGTGAAGTGCCAACGGGAACCGTTGATGCCGCCCAGGTGATGGGCCTGTCGAACAGCCAGATTGTGACGAAAGTTTTCCTCCCGGAGGCACTTCCGGGTCTGATTGCTGCGATCACGAATACCATTGTGGTATTGATTGGGTATTCGGCTATGGCAGGGCTCATCGGCGGTGGCGGTCTCGGCCGTCTGGCCTATAACTACGGGTATCAGCGCTATGATCCTCAAATTATGGTCGTCACCATCGTGGTCATCGTCATCGGGGTCCAACTGATCCAGTGGATCGGCGACAAGATTGTCGAAGTGGTCGATCACCGCTGAGCCGGTCCAGCAATAGCCTTACAGAAAACTACACAGGAGCATTTATGTTTAACTCATCCTCACGCCGGCCACGCGCGTTGGCCTTGACCGGTCTGGCTGCCGCCTCCGCACTGGTTCTTGCCGCTTGCGGTGGCTCGGACGACAACGCCGAAGGGCCAACCGCCAACGACGATGGCGTCACTACGCTGTCAGTCGGCGCAAGCCCGGTCCCCCACGCTGAGATTCTCGACTTCGTGTCCCAAGAACTGGCCGCTGATGCCGGACTGGAAATTGAAGTGGTCGAGTTTGATGACTTCCAGCTGCCAAACCGTCAGATGGACGAAGGTACCCTGGATGCCAACTACTTCCAGCACGTGCCCTTCTTAGAACAGCAGATCGAAGATCACGGCTACGAAATCTCACACGGCGAGGGCGTGCACATCGAGCCGTACGCGATGTTTACCAGTCAGCACGACTCCGCCGACGACATCACCGAAGGCGCCACCATTGGTATTACCTCGGATGCCGGCAACCAGCCACGCGCGCTGATGCTGCTCGAAGAAGCGGGACTACTCGAGGACATCGATGGTGAATCGGCCGCGCTGACGCTGACCGAAGAACAGAATCCAATGGGCTTGGAGTTCGAGGAGAACCCACCCGAGATCCTTGCCCAGGTTGTTGATGACCCATCCATCGATGCCGCCATCATCAATGGCAACTACTTCCTCCAAGCCGGACTCAACGTTGATGACGCGATTGTAGTTGAGGAAGCCGAAGACTCCCCGTATGCCAACGTGCTGGCGTGGAATTCCTCGGCTGACGACAATGAGGCCATCCAGCAGCTCGATGAACTGCTGCACTCCGAAGAGGTAGCCACCTACATCGAAGAAAACTGGCCCGAAGGCGAGATCATCCCCGCCGGTCAGTCAGGCGCGACCGACGGCGATGACGCTGATCAACAGTAGCCAAGGGCTCGTATAACTCAGCGCCGCGTGGCATTCACCTGAAATTGGTGGGTGCCACGCAGCTGTTTAACCATTTCAAATTGGCTCATCCGATCTTAACGTTGGCCTATACATCTACAGTTGCCGAAGGTTACCGAAGACCGTATCAGGAGCTCATATGGTTACCACATCCCGTAGGTTAAACCGTCGGATCATGCTCGGCATGACCGCGATCTTCACGTCATTACTCTTGACTGCATGCGGCGCCAGCGAGCAAAGTACTACGACGCCTTCCGCCTCCCCTTCACCGTCTTCGAGCGACGCAAACCTCACCACCTTGACCGTCGGGGCGAAACCCCAACCACACAGTGACATCCTCGAATTTCTAGCTGATGATCTGACCCGCGACGAGGGCTTGCAACTCGAAATTGTTGAAATGACCGATCATCAGATAGCGAATAGCCGTCTTGCTGCAGGTGAATTGGATGCAAATTTCGTACAACACATCCCAGCACTCAACGAGGACGTCAACGCAAACGGTTACAGTTTTTCCTATGGCGCAGGTGTCCATATTGCTCCCTACGCGCTGTTTTCGAGTCGGTATGACCGCATCGAGGCCCTCCCCGAGGGCTCGACCATCGGGATAACCTCGGTGGCAGCGGATCAGTACCGTGCTCTACGATTGCTCGAGGCGCACAGGCTACTATCTGACATTGAGAGGGATACAAAGCCAGCAGAGCTCTCGGATCAGCAGAACCCATCGGGTCTACAATTCAAAGAATACGATACGGATGCGCTTGATCAGCAGCTCGAGGATAACGCCACCGACGCTGTGATCATCCACGCCCGACATTTTGACCAGGCAGAACTCAACATCGAAGACGCCCTGTTGGTCGAAGGAGTGAACCTCTCACCACATTCCAGCATTCTGGTCTGGAATAGTTCAAACGAACACCACGAAGCCATCCAGCGGCTCGATGAACTACTACACTCCGACGAGGTAGCCACCTACATCGAAGAAAACTGGCCAGAAGGCGAGATCATCCCTGCCGGCCAGTCAGACGCGCCCGAAGGCGATGACACTGAACAATCCGACAGCGAGTAATCACTCCAGCGACGATCCGTGATGTTGATGAGCTGTTTTCGCCGGTGTGCTCAGTACGTAGAGTTGCGCCATGGGACACAATTATCTGAAAAGTATCGGTGTTGGAGTTGCTGCTGGTGCGGCGACCGCAGCGGGCATTATTGCTGGGCGCAAAGTAGCAACCACCGCCAAGATCAGTCAGGGACACCCAGCGAAACATCGGATGCTGGACGTCAGTTCTAATCTGCTGCAACCCAAATATCCACTCGATGCCATGAGCACGTATCTCAACGGCTTCCACTTCTACGCCGACGATATGGGCCGGCAAGTCGAAGCCACACACTTTTGCATTCACCTGCGTCATGACCTGCACCAGTGCGTGATCTTCGACAGCAACGAGCCCGACGCACGGCTGATTGGAATCGAATACATCATCAGTCAAGAGCGCTTTCGTGATCTCCCCGAGGACGAAAAACGTCTGTGGCACAGTCACCACTACGAGGTAAAGTCTGGCGCCCTCGTGGCACCGGGCGTACCGGAGCTTGCCGAACACTCGTATTTCGAAGACCTCGTGACGACGTACGGCAAGACATTCCACACGTGGCAATACGACAAAGAAGACTTCCCGTACGGCATCCCGCAGCTGATGATGGGCTTCACCGATGACGGCCAAGCCGACGAAGAGCTCTTCCAGACACGCGATCGTAGGCTCGGCATTTCGACGTCAGACAAGCGCAACAACAGAGCCGACATACCCAACCCCGCGGTGCTGGCCGGTGCCAACGCTTGGGAAACCGGACAGTCGGTACAAATGCGAATAGAACAGGTAGAATTCACACGCCCATCAGCCCGACAAGGAGGCAATTAACTTGTCGATGAAGAAACTCAAAGGCGCAACCGTCGTGATCACCGGTGCATCCAGTGGCATCGGCCGTGCGACCGCGCTACGATTCGCGAAAGCTGGAAGCAATGTCGTGCTAGCCGCCCGCGGCAGAACAGCACTCGAAGAAGCCGCCAAAGAAGTTCGACAACACAAGGTGCGCGCCCTCGCGGTACCCACAGATATTTCCGACGAAATTTCTGTCAACACGCTTGCACGCCAGGCTGTAGAGCAATTCGGTGGCATTGATGTCTGGGTCAATAACGCATCAGTCACCTTATTCGGTGCGGTGGATACGGTCCCCACGAAGGATATCCGACAAGTACTCGACACGAATGTGATGGGGTATGTGCATGGCAGCCGTGCGGCACTGGGAACCATGCGAAAACAAAAACGCGGGGTGTTGATCAACGTGTCGTCGGCGGTTGCCAATGTGCCACAGCCGTACACCGCCGCCTATTCGATGTCGAAGGCGGCAACCAGCTCGTTGTCCGTGAGCCTTCGTTCAGAATTGTGGCTCGATGGCTTGAAAAATATTCACGTGGTGAACGTCATTCCGCCAAGCGTTGATACCCCGCTGTTTGGTCGTGCGGCGAATTACAGCGGGCGCAAAGCTCGCGCTATGCCTCCGGTGTACCCACCGGAACGCATCGCCAAAGCCATGGTGAAAGCCGCGACTAAACCCGAACCCGAAGTGCCCGTAGGCCCCGGTGCGGCGCTCATCGTCAAACAACACCGAGCTGCACCACAGAAGACCGAGCGGATGATGGCCATTCAAACGGATAAATCCCACCTGTCGCGGAAAGAAGCCGCCACTCCATCGTCCGGAAACCTGTATGAATCACTGACAGCCGATACCGATACCGTGCACGGTGGTTGGAACGGCAAGCGCCGGTCGGCACGACGCAAGATCATCGGCGTCGGTTTGATCATGGGGACCGCCGGAGCCGGTGTTGCCGGCGTTGCTGTCGCGAATAAGCTACGGCCTCGTCTACCTGGCGAAAAGGCAGTTAAAACTGTTGGGAAGAAGGCGGTGAAAGCCGCAGCAAAGGGTGGCGCCGGCGCTGCAGGTCTCGCAGCGAAACGTGTAGCGGGGAAATGACCTAAATTCGCTCAGTGCTTGTCGCTCCCAGGACATGTCCAGGAGTATGGTGCGGGCACGAAACAGTGCCCCAGAAACAGTCTTTCCACCTATCGCGACGAAACGATCTTCGACGCGTGGAGCCTCATTGAAGCGATACAGAGGAATTTTTACCGCTCCACCGGGGCCACTGCGATTGAGAAACGATTCCCCCAAGTACAATGATTACCGCTCGTACTTCAATACTACTTGGGCCTAGTGGGCAGGCCACGAAAAAGTAAGGTTCACCCTGCTCACGAGCACGTATCGACGGTTTGAGTTATGCTGCGAGATTGATATCGCAACAGAGCAGCTTGAATGATTTACCGGGTGCGCGCGCTGTGTTATTCTGAAGTTAATCGACCCCCTCCCAAGCCTCTTACAAAAGCTCAAATGGGAGGGGCCTCTTTTCTTTCCGGGGTATCTGTGAAGCCAAGTCTCTCTGTGGAAGAGCAAATACAGCTCCTAAAGAACCGTGGTCTCGTGATCGAAGATCACGCGGAGTGCCAGACCTTTCTTACTGCCACGAACTATTATCGTTTTTCAGGGTATATGCGTTACTTCCAGCGCGCTCCTCATCTAGGCGATAACTCATTCCACCCAGGCACCACATTCTCGAATATCCGCGATATCTACGACGCGGACGAAGCGTTACGAATGGCATTAATAGTGCCACTGACACAAGTGGAACTCTTATTGCGCACTCATGTAGCCCGCGTTATTGCCCACGAATATGGCCCGTATGGACGCTATCTTCGGCAGGACTTCTACACCGATATAGAAGACCGTGAGACCACTGTCGAAGCATGCTTGCGCGACATCGACCGCAGTAGAGAGCGCCACATCCTGCGCTATAAAGGCGATGTCGATCGCAGCATTGACTACAGCCGGTTACCAGTCTGGTCAGCGGTCGAAGCATGGTCCTTCGGGACGCTCTCTAAAGCGATCGAACGCGGAGCAAGTGGAACACTCGCAGGTGCCGTCGCCGAAAGTATTGGCGCTGCAAAAGGTGGGTTCCCATATCGAATAAGAGCGTTGGTATATCTACGTAATAGGTGCGCTCATCATAATCGACTCTGGCATCATTCCGCTCTCGACGCCGGCCCTACACCGAACAACGTACGTAAGAAGGTAAAACGTCTGGCGGGACAGTTCCATCAGCGGTCTGTTCTCGATATCATCGCTTCGCTCGATGATATCTCGCGGCGTAGTCGAGTTTCTGAACCTCTCCTACCGACCCTGGTACAACAACACTCTCGAGCATCTGCTTTCTGGCACGGGCTCGCGCAGCCTCAAAGCCCCCTCGATAACCAAAACTGAGCTCTATACCGATAAATCAGTCCCGATGCTCGTCTGTTATCCACGGCGGTACAACTGCGCTTCGAGATCCTCAATGCGGCGCCTGAGGGAGTCAATGTCGCGTTGCCACTCTTCATCACGGTCAGCGTATTTCGACATATTTGAGCTTTTGCCGAAGATCATCACCATGCCCCACACGATGATGGCGACGATCGCGATCCATGCGAACCAAGGGATCATTTCCATGACGAGTTCCTCTCGGGAGTGTAACGGGTGTTGCACAGTATACTTCGCGGGATCAATGGCAACCACCGAACTGTATGCAACACCGTCGTCGGTGGCGTTTAATGGGGCCATGACTATGCATGAGCTTGTAGCACCATACGAATTTCTGATCGGTACTTGGGAGGGCCACGGTCACGGCCAGTATCCGACCTTGGATGACTTCCATTACCGGGAAACCATTACGTTTACCGCGACCGAGGGCAAACCGTTTTTGCGCTACGAACAGCGAACAGCCAACTCTGACGGCGTGGCCATGCACACCGAAGTTGGCTATCTGCGGCCACAAGAAAGTGGCCATATGGAGTTTGTGTTGGCTCAGCCTACGGGCCAAACCGAACTGTTAGAAGGCACTGCCACCGCCAATGATGACGGGAGCCTGACGATGGTGTTGGGCTATTCGGAGGTGCGCAATACCACCACCGCAAAGCTGGTCGAGCACACCATGCGTCACTATGTTTTCGACACCCACCGGACCTCGGTGTACACCGAATACGATATGGCGGCAATGGGCGAAGAAATGCAACAGCATCTGAGCAGTGAACTGTACAAAACCGTTTAGAGGTCTTCGACCATCCACACTTCAGTGACGAAGTAGGCGGTCTCTTCATACGGGTGGGCAGCGATGGCGGCTTCGACCACGCTGCGAGCAATCTCGCGAGGAGCCAGTACCTCAATTTTGTGTTCGGGCACATCGGATGGCACGCCGACAGCTCCCATGCGCGGCTGGGAGCCCTGCATGGGGGTGAACCGTCCAACACCGGTCGTGGACCATGATGCCCCGCGGTAATTGCCGAGTTGTCCGGCACCAGCGGTCTCCAGTGCGTTGCGCACGTCCTCGGCATTACCCATTGGCACGTAGATGCTGATCTGCACCCATTTGGAGTCAGCCATTATTTCAACGACTTTCCAGCGGAGCCAAGGTTCTGGCAGGCCTCAACTACACGAGCGGCCATGTTGGCTTCGGCGGCCTTACCCCACGCGCGTGGATCGTACTGCGACTTATCGCCGACGTTGCCGTCAATCTTCAGCACACCGTCATAGTTTTCAAACATATGGGTGGCCACCGGACGGGTGAACGAGTACTGGGTATCGGTATCGACGTTCATCTTGATCACGCCGTATGACACCGCATCGGCAATATCTTGTTCCGATGAGCCGGACCCACCGTGGAAGACCAGGTCAAACGGGCGATCCTGACCGAGTTCCGCACCTACAGCATCCTGAATCTCTTTGAGCAGTTCCGGACGCAGTTGCACACCACCTGGTTTGTAGACGCCGTGGACGTTACCGAAGGTGAGCGCGGTAATGTAGCGGCCATTTTCGCCGGTACCCAGCGCCTTGACGGTCGCCAGACCATCGTCGACGGTCGAGTACAGTTTGTCATCAATCTCTGCGGCGTAGCCGTCTTCTTCACCGCCGACGACACCGACCTCGATCTCCAAGATCTGCTTATTGAAGGCCGTACGTTCAAGGAGCTGCTCGGCGATGCGCAGGTTCTCAGGCACGGTTTCAGCCGAACCATCCCACATGTGCGACTGGAAGATCGGATCGCGCCCGGCTTTGACCTCGGCTGCCGACGCATCCATGAGCGGGATAACCCAGTCCTCAAGTTTGTCGCGCATCGCGTGGTCGGTGTGGATGGCAATGCGCACACCGTAATTTTTGGCCACTTCACGGGCGAATGCGGCAAACGCCAGCGACCCGGTGACCATGTCGTTAATATTGGAGCCGGAGAAGTATTTTGCCCCACCGTTGGAAACTTGAATAATGCCGTCGGATTCGGCTTCTGCGAATCCACGCAGCGCTGCGTTGAGTGTCTGTGAACTGGTCACGTTGATCGCAGGGTACGCGTACCCGCCGGTCTTGGCGGCGTCGATCATCTCGGCGTATTGATCTGGGGTGGCAAATGCCATGAAAGCTCCTTGGATATGAAACTTAGAACTGTGGTTAGTCTAGCGAACGGAACCGCCGTGTTGTCGGACCCAGGCGTGCATGGCAATACCGGCCGCGCTGCCCGCGTTGATCGAGCGTGTTGAACCGTACTGGGCAATCGACAACGTGGCTTGAGCATCCGCATGGATTGCTTCCGACAACCCCGGGCCTTCTTGCCCAAAGACCATGACGCAAGCCTGCGGGAAGTCGAACGTCTCGATCGGCACAGAGTCTTCGAACAGATCCACGCCGAGCACGGGCAGCGATTCTGCGTCGGCCCAGGCGAGGAATGCTTCGACGGTTGGGTGGTGGTGCACGTGCATGTATTTATCGGTCACCATCGCCCCGCGTCGATTCCAGCGACGCCTGCCGATGATGTGTACGCCGGCCACGTTGAATGCGTTTGCGGTGCGGACGACGGTGCCGATGTTGAAGTCGTGTTGCCAGTTTTCGATGGCGATGTGCAGCGGATGCCTGCGGGTATCGAGGTCCGCGACGATCGCATCGACCGTCCAGTACCGGTAGTGGTCGGCTACGTTGCGACGGTCACCTTCGGCAAGTAATTCAGGATCCCACTGCTCCCCTTCGGGCCAAGGGCCTTCCCAGGGCCCGACGCCGACTTCGCGATCTTCCCAACCGGTCTCGCGGTGCTCTGTTGTCACTGTTTGTCGTTGAGTGCCCAGGCGGCACCGGCAGCTGCGGCCGTGCAGGCGAGCACGGATGGCCAAGAGCCAAGCTTTTTGGCCAGCGGATGGGATGCCCCAAAGGCACCAAGGTAGACGGTCGACAACAGTGCGGTGGTCCCGGGACCGGAGGCGCGGTGCCAGCGGCGTCCTGCGGCAATACCGGCTGCACCCAGTACGATGCCGCCCAGGGCACGAACTTTGGTGACACGGGCGGCAACATATCCACCGATCATGCCGGTGACGACGAGGCCTGCTGTTGGTTCGGGTTTCGTTGTGGCCACAAGGGTCCTTTCATTGAGAGACGCTCGGTCTTGCGAGAACCTGAGTTTTAGTCGAGTCCGAGCTCGTTTTTTGAGAATGCGTAGAGATACGGCACACCGGCCTCTTGCGCGACGTGTTCTGCCGCGCCGGTGTCACGGTCGACAATCACGGCGACGGCTTGAATGTCCCCGCCCGCATTGCGCACACCGTCCACGGCGGTCAGCGCGGAGCCGCCCGTCGTCGAGGTATCTTCCAGGATGACGACTTTGCGACCGTCCACGCCGGGACCTTCGACCTGGCGTGACATGCCGTGTTCCTTCTGGGTTTTGCGCACCACAAAGGCATCGATCGCCCGGTCACCGGCAGCATGCATCACCGCGGTGCCGACGGGATCAGCACCCATGGTCAGTCCACCGGCGGCTTCGAACTCGATACCCGCCTCATCTAACAGGCCCAGCATGACCCGTCCTACTAATGGCGCGGCTTCGTGATGCAGGGTGATGCGGCGCAGGTCAATGTAATAGTCGGCTTCCTTCCCGGAAGACAACGTGACGTTTCCATGCACGACGGCAAGTTCGCGAATCAGTTCAGCGAGCCGGGCACGGTCGGCTTTGAGATCATGGGTCATGGACTCCATCTTACGTTGCCGAAACCGTCGTTGAACGATGGTTGCATTCGCTCAACACTCAAGGACGCTCGGGTACAGTACGGAATAGCAGTTTTATACGACATTCACGAAAAGGAACCTTCATGTCGATCAAATCTTTGGGCAAAATCGCAGCCGTTGCCGCAGCCGCAGGTCTCACGTTGACCGCATGTGCTGATGACAGTGTCAGCCAGTCTCGTGACCAGGAAGAAACCTGTGGTTTCATCATGGGCGCTGAGACCAAAGCGAATGAAGGAATCCAGAGCAGCATGATGAACGTACAACAGGGTGATGACGCCGATGGTCGCACCACCCAGGCTCTCGAATCAGCCGCGCTCGACATCCGGAACTACTCATATAATGTTTCCGATGATCAGCAGAACCCCGATACCGGTGAAGAGATCCCACTGCGCACCGCACTGCAGGTACACGCAGCCTACTTTGACGAGATGGCCTCGCTGATGGACGGCGGCGTGGAAGCCATGCAGGGCTTTGATCCAAATAGCTTCGAAGCCGAAGGCACCTCCCTGACCTCGGCGCTGGAGACCATCAACGGCTACTGCGCCTCCTATGCTCAGCAGCAGATGCAGGGTCAGACGCCACAGGGGCAAATGCCGCAACAACAGATGCCACAGCAGGGCATGCCAGAAGAAGCACCCGAAAGTGAAGAGGCTCCTGCACCTGAAGAAGAGGGTGCAGAGTAATTCGACGCCTGCTGGCACCCATCATCGGTGGGTTATTCCTCGTCGGCTGCGGTGATGCTGCAGCCGACGAAACGTGTGCGGAACTTCAAGACTATGAAGCCAGGGTCGTCGACGCCGAAGAAGACGAAGCCAACCAAGTGCTCACTGAAA
Organism: Yaniella soli; assembly: GCF_054782375.1. Lineage (NCBI taxonomy): Bacteria > Bacillati > Actinomycetota > Actinomycetes > Micrococcales > Micrococcaceae > Yaniella > Yaniella soli. The sequence goes on along the minus strand of NZ_BAAGSP010000014.1, from coordinate 12,464 downwards.
CGTATTCGGATATGTCTGACCTTGCCGAACGCACCGATGGTGAGCTCGGGGACGCGTTGACCGACCTGCAGCCGCTGTTACACCAGCTCGAAGCGCTAACCGGCGACGACGAGCAAGCGGCAGCCGAAGCCCAAAATGCGGTCGAGGAGCTGTCCGAAGACGAACTGGCAACCATCGACGAGGCAGCCAATTATGTGAATGAAACCTGTGACCTGACCGTGTTATTTTAGAATCATTTCATCGCATTCGGTTTGGTCCACAAGAATAGACCTCTGGGGCTCGAGTACACCCTACCCAGCGAATGAAGTTCGGACAGCAACGGACTCAGAAGGAAGTCGTATAGCGCACTAAGACTCTTATGACCGACCCAGCCGATGTTCTCGTTGAATGACGTATAAGGTAGTCGCAGATGGTCTCAGTTGGCATTTCAAAGCGCTAGAACTTGTCCGATAATATCGACTATAAGCTAGCTCAATAGAAACGGAAGGGGCGAACTTCATGCATGATCTCGCAGCATTGTCGCGCATATTTTCTGCGCGTATTACAAGAGAATTAGCGACTGATGCGTATTCCCCTCTTCTTGGACGCTTACTCCGTCAGACTGGTCTCCTGTCGAAGGAGATGCAGAATGATCGAGTTGAAGATGTAATGGGAGCAGCGTTTAGTGAGCTAACACAACTCGGAAAACGCGATGATTATGTCTTTCGGTCCGCTATCGTCCAAAAGATACTTTTAGGCAGACATTCACTCAATACCTCGACTCTTCTCAATGAGTTTCGAATCGGTAAGTCCCGTGTCGATTTGGCAATTTTGAATGGCAAATCCACGGCCTACGAAATCAAGTCAGATAGAGACTCTTTAAAGAGGATTAATAGTCAACTTGATGACTATGCGAAATTTTTTGAAGAAGTCTATGTGGTGACGTCCGAGAACCGCCAAAACGAAGTTATTGCGTCCATCCCTGAGTCCACGGGCTTATTAATACTTACCTCTGCTTCGAAGCCTGCTCTTCGCACAATACGCAAAAGTCAGAATCACACGAGCCAAAACGACCCCGAGATAATCTCTGACTCCTTACGTCTTTCGGAAGCAAAAGAATTACTCACACTCTTAGGGTGCGAAATACCAACTGCCCCAAATACCATCGTGCGCCAGCTGCTTCGTTCCGAATTCAAACAGCTTGGACCTGAACTTGTAAACAAAGCAACTCTCGAAGTTCTCAAAAAAACCCGCAATACCCGAACACTGTCCGGGTCTATTAGTTCCGTTCCAGAATTCCTACGGGCATCTGTTCTCTGCACACAGTTAACAGCTCCTCACGTTGAAACGTACCTTCAAGCATTGGCCCGGTCTGCACACACCATGGGGAAATAATCATCTATGTATACACCTTATCTTCGCGGTAAACAATACGAGCTCATCGCTTTAAGGGAGCTGGCTCCGGACCTCAAGGACTGGAACGTTGTGCCCTTAATAGAACCAGTTCGCAATACTTTTACCTCGTTGGCGACTGCCATGAAGGAACTAGCTAGTGCCAACGCGCCGTTCCGCATCATATTGAATCCAAAAGTCGGTCAATTAACGAGTTCAGAAGATGCACTCCTGGAGTTCCTTGGGTCGGATACATCGTTTATGGAGCATGGTCTACCCACAATTGCCTTGGCGGATGATGCAGATCTTGCCGCACTCGCGCGTCTCGCCAATTATTGGACCCATAAACCTTTTTCAATACTTCATAATGGCTTTGGAGATGCTGAGGCCCTTCATCAGCTGCTCGCAAAGACCGGTCAACCTGATCTACATCTCTTCGTGGGCGATGAACAAGAACTTTACATGAGGCAATTTCGAGGTGAGGCTCGGGTTCTGATCAAAGACGGCTTCAAGTTGGAACGTAATGCCGACTACAAACCCGAAGACCCTTTCTCTGATCTTCATGAAATATATCAAGATCAGGGTTTATCCGGTTTCGGAGATTTTTTAACGATAGGCGACAACTATTCTGAAACTGGCGGACCTGCTTATGCAGTGGCAATCCACTTAACTTATTTTAATGCTTACAGATACAACTCCATGTATTGCAAGCACTACAAATCACACACGAACGATACACCTACAGACCCGGCAAATAAGTTCCTCGAGGCCGTAACGAACGTTCACAACGACATAGCGAATGGATTCGACCAATTTACTGAGACCACCGCTTTACAGGAACTCCTGGCGTTATACGAGCGGAAGCATTTCCCGGGCTTAGGTTACGTCAAAAAGTTGTCAATCAAACATCATATTGAAACTGTCGGTTCTTTCCTAGAAGATGCAGATGATTAAAGAACGCAAATGTTGTGCTGCTTGTTTCGGGGATCCCGGACTCGAGAACATATTCTTCACGGAACAATCGCTCGAAGTTGGCGAATGCGGATACTGCAGAGAAACTGATGTCCGACTTCAGGTTCCGTCAGCACTCCAGGACGAATTCGAACAACTGCTGGAAATTTACAACGTCGAACCTACATACGGTGAAAGTCTTCCGACACTATTCAAGAAGGATTGGAAGCTGTTTGCGAATGAGAGGCTCAATTTCGACGCAGTTCAAGTATTACTTGGAGATATCTTTGACGATGGCGAACGCGCAAGACGCATATACAAACCGGAACCGCTCTCAGACAACAGCGCATTAGACATTCTCCATGATTTTCGTCAACGGATCACTTTTGAAAATCGCTGGTTTTTGGAAGATAGCGATTCAGACTACCGGCCTGTTTTTCATCGCATCGAAGAATTTCATGACCTGCTGAGGCTAGACCTAAAGACTCCGCAAAAATCGTGGTACCGTGCAAGAAAAACTCCGGGTAATACAGCCCACCCCCTGTCAGAGATGGGGGCTCCACCAGCAAACCTCACATCAAGCGGCCGTGTGAACCCGGCTGGTATACCGTATTTATACTTGTCTTCATCCGTACAGACAGCTCTAGCTGAAATCAGGCCCCGTCCAGCAGAAAATGTCACGCTAGCTACGTTCGCTGATATTGACCGAGTCGTGGCCGCTCTCTATGATCCAAGATATTCAATAACACCTTTCGGTCATGAAGACTCGAGGCTCGTGCGGAAACTTCGGGACCTACTACCGATCTTGGAATATATGAGTAATCAATTGTCGCGTCCCGTTGCTCCAGACGATGCCGATTTCGAATATGTCCCCACACAATACTTTTGTGAATTTCTCAAATCGCTTCGTTATGACGGGGTGCGGTTTCGAAGCGCGATCTCTGAGGGTGAGAACCTCGCGCTATTTAATCACCATGGCATTCACCCGGAGAGTGTCCAACTACACCAAATTACAAATATTGAAGTCAGCGCGAGAATCACCAACGTCGCAGATTAGCCAACGTCGATTCTGGTGAGTCGTCTACGCCGCTGTTGAAAAATCTGGCCTGTTTATTATTGCCACATAGATAGACAGCTGCAGACTCAGCCATAAGAAGAACGTGAGCTGCTATTCCTAGGAACGTTCCTCCCACTCCAAGGCCTTTGCCCTATTAGTTTGCGGGTATCGTAAGTTATCCACACGTCGCAACTGGAGACAGAATCGCCGGGTAAGGTTGAGGTTATGAAATTTGCGACGTGGAATGTGAATTCGCTGCGTGCCCGAGCTGATCGGGTTGAAGACTGGTTGGATGCCACCGATGCCGATGTGCTGACCATCCAAGAAACCAAATGCCGGGATGAAAACTTCCCCTGGGGTGCCTTCGAAATGGCCGGCTACCAGGTGGCCCACTTTGGGTATTCGCAGTGGAACGGGGTGGCGATTGCTTCCCGTGTTGGCCTGGACGATGTGCAACGCGGTTTCAATGGGCAACCGGCGTTTGGCAAAAATGGCGTAGACGCCCAGGTTGAAGCCCGTGCGATCTCGGCGGTCGTTGGTACCAAGAACACCGACGTCGAACCCTTCCGCCTCTACAGTCTCTATGTGCCCAATGGTCGCAGCCTCGAAGACGAACACATGGGCTATAAGTTGGACTTTCTAGACCAGCTGCACTCCCACATCACCTCCGATCTCGACGCGAACACCCGCGTGGCACTGACCGGTGACTGGAACGTCGCACCGTATGACGAAGACGTGTGGGACATGGACTTCTTCCTCGAAAACGGCATGACCCACGTGTCTGAGCCCGAGCGCAGAGCATTCCGACAATTCGAAGAATCCGGTCTTGTAGATGTTGTGCGGCCACGTCACCCGGGCCCAGAAACGTATACCTACTGGGACTATCAGCGGCTGAGCTTCCCGAAGAACACCGGGATGCGCATCGATTTCATCTTGGCCTCACAAAACCTGGCCGCAGAGGTCACCGACGCGTGGATCGACCGGGAAGAACGCAAAGGCACCGGCCCCTCGGATCACGTGCCGGTGGTAGCTCAGTTGGGCTAAAGGGGACGGTCGCGATGAGGCACCTGGCATTTTTGCGCATCTACCAGCCACTGGAGCAGCTCCCCGAGCGCATCCAACCGTTGGCTCAAGATGCCGCGAAACGCTCACGTGCCGATATCGAAGCCGAAGCAGCCGAACGGCTCAACCGTAGGCTGCGTCCCGAAGCGAACTCGACGTTTCCCAACACTTCCGACCCACCGATCATTCGATATGTGGAGCTCAAGGATGCCTATGGCAAACTCCAGCAGTATTTCCACGTCAATTACATCGCGCGTGCGACCTTCGAGGCCACGCAAGTCCGGCGCAAATATTATGACGATGCGCTCTATACACTCCTGGTCCCACAAGACGGACTGGATACGTTCGAGAAAATCGCCGAGCTGCAAGCCGATGCTGGACTGGTGAGCCGTCCGATCAACACCTTTTACTTGGACCTGTGGTCTGTACCCTTACACTGGCACGCGATCTTCGGCGGTGCGCCCGAAACACACCAGACCAATAGGGTCACCGAAGACGTCATCGACGGCACCACGGTGATTCGTCGGCTCCGCGACATCAACTCCGCGTACTTACGCATTGGCGAGATCCAAAGACTCTTGGCTTTCTACGGTCCCGAGCCATATAAGCATCCGTATCACCGAAATATGATCGGGCTGCTTCGCTGGTTTCGGCACTTCTACCAGGTCAGCTCCCAACTACGCAGCGTCGTAGAGCTCGACTACGGGGCACTGAGCAAATACGCTTGGCCTGATAAAGCTGGCAAGCTGCTGGAAGAGGGCCACGACGTATTGGCCCGCATCTACCAGCTGGATGACGAACTGGAAATGGAAGAACCAGAGACCTACACCGGTTTACCCCCGGCTATGTTAGAACAGGCAGCAGAGGCCATGCGTGCCAAATACCGTTCGGCACAGGCTGTGTGGAAATGCATTCAGCGCTACGAGCATGCCAACTAGGACGAATCAGAGACACAAGGAAGACGATATGCAACGCGAAATCATTGACACCTTAGGCGCCGAAGCCGACATCGACTTGGATTCTGAAATCGTACGCCGCGTGAACTTCATGGTCGACTACCTGCACCACACCGGCGCCGGCGGCCTCGTGCTCGGCATCTCTGGTGGCGTCGATTCCACCGTGGCCGGTCGCCTCGCCCAGATGGCCGTCGAGCAGTACCGTCGCGTCACCCCCGATTGGCAGGGCCGCTTTATCGGCGTACAACTCCCCTACCATGTCCAAGCAGATGCGGATGATGCTGAAGCAGCCCTCGAATTCATTGAGCCTGATCAAGCGGTGAAGCTGCAGATCGGCTCGGCCACGGATGCCCTGGGTGAAGCGTTCAAGGATGCCACGGGTGAACAGGCATCCGATTACAACCTCGGCAATGCCAAAGCCCGCATGCGGATGACCGCGCAGTATCTAATCGCCGGGCACCATAATGCCCTGGTGGTTGGCTCTGATCAGGCGGCTGAAGCCCTCACCGGGTTCTTCACCAAGTTTGGTGACGGTGGCGCAGACATCATGCCGCTGTCTGGTCTCACCAAAACCCAGGTGCGAGACATGGGGACGCGTCTCGGTGCAAGCTCCACACTCATCGAAAAAGTTCCCACCGCTGATCTGCTGACTGACAACCCGGGCCGGACCGATGAGGACGAACTGGGCATTTCCTACGGTGACATCGATGCGTTCCTCGAAGGCAAAGACGTCGGCGATGATTCCGCGACGAAACTCGAGACGACGTATAAACGCTCAGAACATAAGCGCCGCACACCGGTGACGCCGTTCGATACGTGGTGGCACTGAGCTTTTTCGAAAAGCCCCCAGATCAGAAGGCTTGAAGCCCTGGCCAATTGCCGTAGTACTTGAACTACGTAGTCACGATCTATGTGTGGTGAAGCTAGGTCAGAACCTGCAAGTTACGAAGGTTTTACGTCCTTGCGGCATTAACATTCGTACTGCGAAGCAGCGCTACCGCCTCCCTGACACTTCCTCAAGAGCAGCGAGCACTTGTCCTTCGAGCAGATCGGCTTCGTTCACGCCGACCCCTCCACTTCACGTCTCGTGTACCACCGTACATAAAAGTGGTGTTGCACTTAAATCACGCAAGAGGATACAAATACAGTATTACTTGCGCCAATTACCCATGCCGCTAGAAATACTCACAAATCCGCTGAGGGGCTCACCACTGCGTCAATAACATCGAAACTCGTTGAGCTCACCGGTCCGTGAATCCACCCGGTGGTCTCGAGTCGTCTTACCGGCCAATTGCTGCGCGCACCTCAGTAAATTCTTCTTCAGAAAGAAAATCTTGCATAAACGCTGAGACAACCTGGTCCCAACTACCAGGAAGTCTGCCTTCATGCGGGCTTGGGGCATCCTCTCCAAACGTATATGGGAATCGTTTCAATTCGTCTATTAAACTGGCACGAGGTGCTTGATTAACGAAAGCATCAAGAATGCTTTCTTCTGGCATTCGCACTCTCACGTCACCTCGACGCTCCGCAGTTTTGAGTAACCGATGAACGCTCGCCTGACTCGTAACCAATAGATCAGCAATCTCTCGTTGAGTTAGACCACGCGCCTTCGCCCGTGCAGCTGCGCGCACATCCTCAAATACATCTAGCCGCTGACGAGCCTGCCGGCGCAAGGCCTCATAGCGTAGCTCCTGCATATCCGGGGACAAAGTAGCCATAGTTCCTCACCTTAACGTGGCTCCGTCTTAGCTGCGATTCATCATGAATCATAGCCCTTGTGGATAAGTGACACCCACCCTCCCTGCACCGCCATGTCCAACCACGTGTAGCTATAATGCAAAGCCGGTATCGAGCAATTTGAGAAACAAGTCACTAGAACACTAAGCAATTTGTGCAGCCTCCTAGGAATCGCGTTGCACAGTTCACAATTTTTCATCATGATGTGGTCTATATCTCCCAGCGTTCAGGCATCGCTTGACCACACATGTAAGGACTCCTATGCAGGCACGGAAACTGCCCTCCATACCCATTGCCCTCTTACCTATCCTCATTCTGGTGATCATGGCGCTCGTGTCGATCACTTTCTGGGACATCGGCATGCTCATACCGCTCATGACTGCTGTAACGGTCGCAGCCCTCATCGGCAAAGCGCTCGGCTACTCCTGGGACGACATCGAGCACTCACTCGCCCAAGGTGTCACCAGAGCACTGCCCGCGGTGTTCATCCTGTTTCTGATCGGCATGATCGTCGGAACATGGATCGAAGGCGGCCTAATCCCGACCATTATTTACTATGGCCTCCAGTCGATTTCGCCAGAAATCTTTTTGGCACTGGCCTGCCTGGTACCAGCTATTGTCTCGCTGGTGCTCGGCAGCTCGCTGACGACGATTGCCACCGTGGGCATCGCGTTCATGGCTATCGGTGAAGGCATGGGATTCCCTGCACCGATCGTTGCCGGGGCCGTCATTTCGGGCGCATTCTTCGGCGATAAACTCTCCCCGCTCTCAGACACCACCAACCTGGCCGCTGCGATGGGCGGGGTCAAGCTCTTCGACCACATCCGCCACATGCTCTGGGATACGATTCCGGCACTGGCCATCAGTGCGATCATCTTCTGGATCCTCGGTGGGTCACTGTCGGCAAATTCGAGCGCAGATACCGAACAGCTCAACGCACTCATCGCGGGCCTCGACGAGCAATTCGTCATTCATCCACTGCTACTCCTCGTCCCGGTCGCCGCCATCGGGCTCATCTTGCTGAAGCTTCCAGCTGCCCCAACCCTGTTGCTGGTTGCGCTGATGGGCGCCGCCTCCGCACTGCTCGTACAGGGCAGCACCGTCACCGCGGTCATGCAGTCCATGGCCTCCGGTTACGCATCAGACACCGGATTCGAGTTCCTCGACGACCTGCTATCTAACGGCGGCATCGACTCAATGCTGGCCACCATCGCGCTCGTCATCGTCGCAACCGCGCTCGGCGGCATCCTCGAAACCACCGGCGTCTTCAAAGTCATCGTCGGAACGCTCATTCACCGCATCAAACGGGCCGGCTCCATGGTCGCCGGATCCCTACTGTCCGGGTTCGTCGTCGCCTTCGCCAGTGGTGAGCAATACGTCTCCGTGCTACTGCCCGCCCGCGCATTCGTGGTGCCATTCAAACGCATGGGACTCTCACCGCTGAACCTCACCCGAACAGCCGAAGCAGCCGGTACCGTTGGCATCAACCTCGTGCCCTGGTCCGTCCCAGCGGTCTTTGCCTCCGGAGTATTCGGGCTGGCCGCCACCGAGTTCATTCCGTTTATCTTCTTCGCCTTCCTGGTGCCACTGATCAATCTGATCTACGCCTACACAGGCTTCACCATCAAACGCGTCGAACCGGTCCCGGCAGACGAAGCAATCGAGACCACCTACGCACCGGTAAAGGAAAGCAACTAACCACATGACACAGAAAACAGCCACATCGCTCATCCGTCCTGCGCTCGAAGAAGTACCGAACTATAAGCCGGGTAAACCACCTGCCGCCGTCGACGGATTGCAGCCGTATAAGCTCTCCTCAAACGAGCACTTCTTGCCGCCAATATCCGCTGTCGTCGAGGCCCTGACCGAGGTCACGAATCCAGCGACCTACCCCGACCCGGCCGCAAAAGCCCTCACCGCAGAACTCGCCAACTACCTGCAGGTCTCCGAGGATCACGTCGCGGTCGGCGCAGGTGGATCCGAAATCATCACCGCGCTTGCACACATCACGCTGGAAGCCGGCAGCGAGGTCATCTACCCGTGGCCAAGCTTCGAACTCTACCCGCAGGCCAGCGCACTCAACGGTGCCCACAAAAAGCCCATCGGGTTGACGGATGACTTCGGACACGACCTGCCTGCGATGGCTCAGGCCATCACCGACGACACCCGGCTGATCCTGCTGTGTTCCCCGAACAACCCGACCGGCCCAGCGGTTACCGCCGACGAGTTCACCACCTTCATGGCGCAGGTGCCATCCGATGTGTTGGTCGTCCTGGATGAGGCGTACTGGGAGTTCTGCACGGATGCCTCAGCCGTGGACAGTCTAGCGATGCTCAAGCACTATGAGAATCTTGTGCTGATGAGGACGTTTTCGAAAGCCCACGCTCTGGCGGGGTTCAGAATCGGCTACGCAGTGGGGCAGCCCGAGGTCATTGCTGCTGTCCGCAAAGCAACCGTGCCCTTTGGTGTCACCCCACCCAGCCAGCACGCTGCTATCGTCTCACTGCGACACGTCGATCAGGTGATGACTAGGGCCCACTCCATCGCGGCAGCGCGTGATGAATTTGTCGATGCACTGCGCGCTCAAGGCTGGAATGTGCCCGACTCCCAAGCTAATTTTGTGTGGTTGCCGCTCGCAGAGCATTCGGCTGCATTCGAGGAGGCCTGTGTGAAGCAATCATTAGCCGTGCGGAACCTCAACTCGGGTGTTCGCATTAGCATCGGACCGCCCGAAGCGATGGACCGAGTGCTGAATGTCGCTGCCCGGTTCCGCCAGCGTCACTTCTCGACCAACAAGGTCTAGGATGTTCACAGACCTATTGTGAGTTGGTTTATCAGAGAGGACTATTTATGACGCGAAATGTTGTTGTGACGGGTGCGGGTTCAGGAATCGGCGCGATGTGTCTGAAGCTCGTGGAAGAGCGCGGAGATAACGCTATCGGACTCGACCTACGCAACGCAGAGTTTGAAGTAGACCTCTCTGACGCCGATGCGGTGGCGACTTTCGTCGAGAAGATCGAAGCACAATACGGTCACGTCGACGGCGTCATAGCCAATGCCGGCACGCAGGCCAATTCGCCGTTGGATCTCAAGGTGAATTATTTTGGCGCTCGGAACTCAGTAACCTCGTTCCTTCCACTGCTACAAAAATCTGACAATGCGCGGGTGGTTGTCACGGCTTCTGCCGCGAGCCTGCAGCCCACGGATACAAAGCTTGTTCAGCTACTCCTCGACGACAAACAAGAGGAGGCTTTGGAATACGGCCAAGCATTGGCTGACCGAGGCGGTATGGCAGGGTACGCCAACTATTCGGCGTCGAAAAGGGCAATCGCCACCTGGGTCCGGCGGGTTGCCCCCACACAAGACTTTGCAGGTGCCGGAATCGGCATCAACGCCGTCGGTCCAGGTGTGGTCGCAACACCGATGACCACGGAATTATTGTCTACCGATGAGGGGCGCGATATGGCTTTCGGCGCGATGCCTGCACCATATAACGGTGCTCAGCGGCCCGAAGACATTGCAGATGTATTGGTCTTCCTGGTCTCCGGAATGAATCGCTCCATGACCGGACAAGTCATTTATGTTGACGGTGGTTTCGATTCGATCAGCCGCGGAGAAGACATCTGGCATGCGCCGAAATCCATGGACCAAGCCACTCAGGAATAATCAGCTCCTGAAGGGCACTCGGAAACAGCATCGTCATCAATCCATTCAACTGGCAACTCTCCGAGGCTAGCGGCAACTGCCTCAGCGGTCTCGCGCCACGAAGTGAGAGTCGACAATGCGAGATGGGGTTGACCGGTTGAGAAGTTTGCTCGAGCAGCGTTCAATACCTCGCGGACACTATCTTCCTGGTCGTCTGGTGTAAGCGCGAGCATCCATGGGAACTGGCCAACCATAAACTCAACAACATTTCGGCCATCGCTTGTGGTTACACCCATCAGTTGTGCGGCGAGTTGGAGGAGCTCGTTGCGAGCGTGATCTTCGCGTTCAGACATGAGAACGAGCGGTTCGCCGTCACGACGGGTCACGGTTATTGGGTGATCCGCAGCTGCGGCGAAGACATCAGCCGAGTTTCGACAGAGATCCGATGATCTGTACATTGTTCGAGCATGCCTAGCCATGCAATCAGCATACTTCTGGTCGCATTCTGGGCATACCGTCGGCTAGCAAGCTCTTAGGGTGAGGAACTTTCGGCCAGAAATTTGCTACTTGGTGATGATTTCAGATTTATACGAAGCTCAAGCTGTGCTCCCATAGCGTGCAAAGTACGCGCAAGCTTGCGTACCGTGATATTTCTTTCGCCCTTGAGGCGCGCGGTAATCTCGCTCTTTGGAACACCTAATGCTCGTGCAAGTTCTGAGCGCGTCATCCCACTTGCCTCGAGCGCTTCAGCGATGAGCTCGCTAGCATCAATCATTGCTGATTCCTCAGCGTAGGTGGCCTGATATTCAGCGCCATCGTTCGAAAAGTGTGAGCATGAGCGTACGCCGCCTAACCAGGACCGGTAATGCCGCTTACCTCAATGTCGACAAGGACTCGATGTAACCACGCTTGTGGGCAGCCTCCTCAAGGAGCCGGTAAGTCGTGCCGAAATTCCAAGAGTCGCGAACAATCGCGCACTACTCGCGATAGGCACCGCATAAGTAAACAAGCCACATGGTCCAGGGCATACGAACCCGCATTAAATTGATGGGGACCCAACAGAATCTCCTGTTGGCCCCAATGCATGAGCTATCCGAGTTGGCTGGTCGCCGATACGTTATGTCATCAGGCCCTACAGAAATGTTGGGCTGAGCACTCCAAGAAGTCAGCCCGCCGTCAACCGGCAGGTTCACACCTGAAATAAAGCTCGCGTCACCTGAGGCTAAGAACGTGATGTCGGCAGCACTACACACTGGCACGGACCCCGCATCAAACTCGGCCGCAATCAGATGGGCAACCTCTCTGGCTGTGTGATCGACCAGAGTTTTCGCTCCGGAGCTGCCCGCCTCTTTGAGCGGGTCACCGGCAAATCTGACGACTAGCCGTTCCTCATTTCCGACTGTAGCGAATTAAGCCCTAAACAAATCGGCATATGGGCTTATCTGGGCCTTATCCAGCGCACACGCTGGTTTTGGCGGCTGTTTTTCAACCCGGGGATGACACGTACGCCCACTGCCGGATTGCGTTTTGATAACAGATTGATAAAGTATGTAACGATTTGCTAACGACGCAGGGCCAATGGGCTCCGTCGATACGCAGCAAGATCTTACGTCAATGTTGGTAAGCCCAACGCATGTTGGCGGTTCATTTACCACGAATATCATCCACACCGGAGGACGAATAAT